>DATGJV010000435.1:0-3273 GCA_035295005.1 Ktedonobacteraceae bacterium
GTTCGTCTTCCAACCGGCAGCCGCTAATACTGCCAGCACATCTGTTATTTTTGCGAGATTCTCCCCGGCCCTGGGATTAATCACCAGAGCCGCTTTTTTGCACTGCATGATAAAACTCCTTCTCTCGTATAAAACACATCAGGTGTAGGGACCGATTTATCGCGTCCGTCTTCCTTACAAGTCCATATCCCTTGCAAGATGATAGACACTTGTTGGCATGCGAATACCCTGCGGACGCGATAAATCGGTCCCTACCTCTGGAGGTGCAGTCCTTTATGTGGCTTAACACGAAAAAAGAAGTGGTAGAGTTTCAGGCCGAATATATATACATTACTTCAATGCCGCTATTGTCTGTAATATACCTCCAACAATCGCCCATATGGCAATGAGCCAGGGCCATAGACCGCCATGTCGTTTGCGAGCGTCGGCACTGCTGACCGTCTTAAACCATGCCTTCGTTGAGCGACGACTGAGACGCCATGCGATGAGAGGGGAGAAGATCAACAATATTATCGCGGTCACAGCAGACCAGAAATTCCCATGTTTACTGCTCTGCCAGAGGTTAAAGAGTGATGCGAAGCCAACCAGAAAAAGAAGGGAGTTGGACACAATTTGTATATTTCTTGTCCAACGCCAACCACGCCGTATGCCCTCACCAAAAATTGCCAGCAAGGCGGCAAAAGGAAGTGCGAGCAACGCAAAGAGAAGCGTAACCCACGGTTGCCCTATCTTCAACTGCTTGAATGGATTACTATCCTGACCAAAAAGCAGAGGCACAAACGGAGTTGCCAGGATTTGTACCGCGAGTCCCCAATCAAAAGCAACGGCCATACCGATGCCTTGCGGATTGCCGGTCACTGGCGTATCACTGGTAGATTGTGTGGTAGAAACGGAATTAACAGGATCGGATTGACGTGTACTTTTCAAAATATGCTTGCCTTTCAACCTATTTTGAGAAATAGAATTCCTCCTCGAACAAAGAACGTTCTCATCTATCATTCGGGACAAGGTTACGGACCTGGCGTTGCCAATAACATGCTGATTGAAGAGGAGGATGGGTAGCCAACCAACAATTGGCTACCCATCCTCCTCTTCAATCGCTCGCAGTCCATACTTCTACTATGAAGGGACGCAAAGGTGACTTACGAATGTTTTACGAGGGCCATTGCCGCTTCGACGATGTGGCGGGAGCTGATACCTGCTTCATCCATCAATTGGTCAGGTGTACCGGAGCCAGGCATAGACTCGACCGCCAGTTTGACAACCTCTGGCAATGAACCGTCACGCATGGAGAAAACTTCCAGTACGGTATCGCCGAGGCCACCTTCGGGCCAGTGGTCCTCAACAACGATAAATTTGTTGCCAGCTTCCTGAGCTGCCGCCAGGATGGTCTCTTCATCAACTGGTTTCACCGAGTAGGCGTCAATAATACGAGCTGTGACACCGTTGCTTTGCAACTGGTCATAAGCTTTCAATGCCTCGTGCAGCGTGATACCGGCCCCAATAATCGTTACCTGGTCGTGGTCTGACTGGTGAATGACCTTGCTACCACCAATCGGGAACTGCTCATCCGGGCTGTACAGGACAGGCAACTTCTCACGGGTTGTACGCATATAGACAATGCCGTCGTGGTTTGCCATCTCTGCCACAAGCTTCGCGGTCTGGTTCGGGTCAGACGGATAAACAACGGTACTGCCAAAAACGGCTCGCATCATTGACAGGTCCTCTAATGCCATCTGAGATGGGCCATCTTCACCGATTGAGACACCGGCATGCGAGCCACATAAGCGAATGTTGGCGCGTGAAATGGCTGCCATACGAATGAAATCATAGGCACGCGAGAAGAAGGCCGCGAAAGTGGAAGCAAACGGAATCTTGTGGCGCACACTCATACCAACCGCCGCAGCGACCAGTTGCTGTTCCGCGATGTATTGCTCGAAGAAACGGTCGGGATAGGCTTTCGCGAATTCCTCGGCATACGTTGAGTTACTGACCTCTCCATCGAGACCAACAACATCAGGATTGGCGGCACCAAGTGCTTTGAGTGCATCGCCATAAGCTTTGCGGGTCGCGGCTGAATCACCGCCGAGTTCGTAGCGTGGAAGTTCAATCGCTTTCTTTGCCGCTTCCTGAGCTGGCTGGCGATTCTCCGGTTTCTGTACCGGGAAAGTCCGGCTGCGCACAGGGTTAATTTCTTTAATTGCCCGCTCTTCCTGTTCCATACTCAGCGCCTTGCCGTGCCAGCCATTTTTATTCTCCACCTCCGAGAAACCCTTCCCTTTTATCGTCTTGCCGATAATGAGGGTGGGAGCGCCATTGGGTTTGGATGCCTGGGCAAAGGCCGAGTTGATTTCGTCGTAGTTGTGACCATCAATGACGATGGCATTCCAACCAAAGGCTTTTGCGCGTGCCTCATAGGCGGCAGTATTCCAGCCAAGTTCAGTTTCGCCGCGCTGGCCCAGACGGTTACAGTCAAGAATTGCGACCATATTGTCGAGATTGTAGTGCGACGCATGATCGAAGGCTTCCCAGATGGAGCCTTCAGCCATCTCGCTGTCGCCGCACAGCACCCAGATATGATAGGGCAATTTGTCCAGATATTTGCCGCACAGTCCTATACCAACACCAATCGGCAAGCCTTGCCCAAGTGAGCCGGTGGCGACATCAACCCAGGGCAGGACAGGTGTTGGGTGTCCTTCCAAACGGCTGCCAAACTTGCGCAGCGTCAAAAGTTCCTCGTCGCTAATGGCCCCCGCGGCCTTGTACATCGAGTAGAGCAACGGCGAGGCATGCCCTTTGGAGAAAATGAGGTGATCGTTGTTCGGGTTGGTTGGTTTGTCAAAATCGTAGTGCAGATAGCTGATCATCAGTACAGACATCATATCTGCGGCAGACATAGAAGAGGTGGGATGTCCTGAACCGGCGGTAGTAGTACTGCGAATACTGTCTACGCGCAATTGTCCGGCCAATTCTGTCCACTGTTGAACCTGTGGATCCGTTTTAGTTGTTGTCATATGTATTCTCCTGATTGCTCAAACGTTTTTTGTGTTATCTATCGAGCACTCTTTTATTGTATATTGCAAGGACAAAGAAGAGCAAGCTGAAGTTCTCAATAGGCCAACTGGCGTTTATCACCGCCTCCGTTAACAGAGATCGCCACTGGTTCCTACATTTCATATTACCTGAGGGCATGTGCCGCACCACGGGGATCAAGATACCCTCGTAGTGCATCTCCCAGAATATTGATGCTCAGTACGATCAGTACAATGGCAA
>DATGJV010000436.1:0-3803 GCA_035295005.1 Ktedonobacteraceae bacterium
CACATGATCAGAAGGCTCTGTGTCAAGAATAACATGGAATGTCCAGGAGAAGAAGTGTCATCTGTCCTATAGCTTTTCACGGTCTTCCGTGCGCTGTGAAGGATGTGGGTTCCTTTTGTAATATCGAATCGGTAAAATTGAGTGACGATTATGGTTGCCACCTGTTCTTCCGATAAATCCCTAATGTCTGTTGGTCGCCAGGAACGTAGCTGACCATAGAGTAGTTGGAGACGCCGGTGAAGACGGTTGTTGCGGTGCGCAGGGCGAGGCGGCCTAGCTGACTGTGTTGTACATGGAAGACGAACGAGGGGTCGGGGCGTCCGATAGGCGAGATGGCGGAGGCGATACGGCGGAATTCTGGCAGGTTGCGCAGGTGTTTCCAGAGTTCTTTATATTCTGGCAGGTGTGTCATGGTGCGCGTGTTATACTGGAAATCACTAATCAGGCGGCGTGCAAGATTCTCCCAGCCGTGAAACCGACGGCGCAGGTGTGGATCAAAGACAAGCTCCAGTAGATGTGTGTGCGCATTGCGCGTGACTTCATCCGGTACCTCAAACAGCGTGATTGCCGCGTCATTCCATGAATGCAGGTACCAGAACTTATCCAGCGAGTGGGCCGGGTAGGACGTGTTGTGAACGAGCAGGCGAGCCAGTTCTCCAAAATCGAGCAACACATTTTCCACTTGCTCCACATCAATATACTGGCCTGTCAGGCTGTTAAAAGCCATAAAAAGCTGTCGTTTCTCCGCGCTGTGCAAGTCGAGCGCACGGGCAATGCTCTCCGCGACATGTATGGAGGGATGTGTACGTATGCCTTTCTCCAGATGATAGACATAGGTACGTGAAAGACGGGTTGCCTGCGCCAGTTGCCCTTGAGACATACCGCGTGAGAGCCGAAATTGGGCCACCAGTTGTCCAAAGTCGGATGCATTGCTTACTGTCATGTATTCTTTCTCCATCCTCTTTATTGTGTTAGCTACCACCACATTATGCACCATAATTTGTTAGCTGGCAACGTATCATTCTGTGTAATTACGCCATATAATTAAGGAGATGGGGAGTTTTTAACTTGTAGGCGGAACCTGTAGGGGCCGATTTATCGCGCCCATCGCCGATTCATCGGCAAATGTCACATTTGCCGATGAATCGGCGATGGGCGCGATAAATCGGCCCCTACCAGAGGAGTTAGAATACAATGTCTGATAAATCAATCATGAAAAACTCTCAAGCGGAGCAACTTGCAGGTGTCACAGGTGACATGGCTGCAAATACTTCTTCTGCGAGCGAGGAACTCCTTGCTACTCGCCCGTGGATTCGTCATTACGAGCAGGGTGTACCCGCTCAATTAGATATTCCAGAGCAACCACTCACCTGGTTGCTCGATCACACCGTCAGTAAATATCCTGGTCATACAGCTATTCTGTATTATGGAACAAAGCTGAGTTATGCTCAACTCTCTTCTCTCACGAATCGCTTTGCCATTGGACTACAAAAACTGGGCATACGCAAGGGTGATCGTGTAGCAATAGCATTGCCGAATATGCCACAATATCCCATTGCTTTCTTTGGCGCGTTAAAGGCTGGCGCGGTGGTGGTTCCCACGAATCCCCTCTATACAGAGCGAGAGATGGCGCATCAGATGGCTGACTCCGGCGCTCGCATTCTGGTCATGATGGAAGACTTTTATCCTGTCGTTCGCAATGTGCGAGCTAAAACCGACCTTGAGCATGTCATCCTCACCAGCCCGGCAGACTATCTGCCGCCAATACTGCAAAGACTTTACCCGCTCAGCCAGCGCAACACCAAACATCCACAGCCACGCCTGACCGAGAAGGAGCGGCGTGCGGATAGTACGCTACATGCGATGAAGGCAATGCTGGAATCGCATGGCAGTAAAGGGATCGAAGTCTACAATTTGCCAGTACCCACCACAGGCGATGACCTCGCGGTACTGCAATATACCGGCGGTACCACTGGTCTGGCAAAGGGTGCCATGCTCACACATCATAACCTGCTTGCCAACGCTTTCCAGACGCGCTACTGGACGCCAAATGCCGTAGTTGCCGGTGAGACAACGCTCTGTGTAGCACCATTCTTCCATTCCTATGGTCTGACAGTTGGGATGAACCTCTCGATTCTGGCGGCTGCCACAATGGTTTTGTTGCCCCAGTTTAAAGCGAAAGATGTTGTCAAAACCATTCATCGCTATCGCCCGACGCTTTTGCCTGGCATTCCCACCATGTACCTGGCGATTATGCGCGAAGTGGGAGCAAACACCGACCTGGTGCGTTCAGTCAAGTATTGCATTAGTGGGGCCGCTCCACTACCGGCCAAAGTGCGTGTGGATTTCGAGGAAATGACGCATGGCAAGCTGGTGGAGGGATATGGGTTGAGCGAAGCCTCGCCTGTCACGCACTGCAACCCGCTCAATGGCGATGTTCGTGATGGCAGCGTCGGTTTGCCGCTACCCAATGTCGAAGCCGCCATTCTCAACCCGCAGACCGGCGAGCTTTTGCCCGTTGGCGCAGAGGGCGAGATTGTAGTTAAGGGGCCAAATATCATGCAAGGCTACTGGAAGCGACCCGAAGAGACCAGTGCCATCTTTATCAATGGCTGGATGCGCACCGGCGACATCGGGAAAATGGACGCGGAAGGCTACTTCTACATCGTAGACCGTGCCAAAGACCTGATTATTGCCAGTGGCTTCAACGTCTACCCTCGCGAAGTCGAAGAGGTGCTATTCAATCATCCCGCGGTGCAGGAAGCGGCGGCAATCGGTGTGCCGGACGAGTATCGCGGCGAAACAGTCGCGGCCTATATTGTCCTCAAACCGGGTAATGCACCGACTGAAGAGACACGTCAGAGCATCATCGCCTACTGCAAGCAGAATCTGACCGCGTACAAAGTCCCAAAAGTCGTCGAATTTCGTACAAGTTTGCCCAAAACCCTCGTCGGCAAAGTCCTGCGCCGGGAATTACGGGCAACACAACAATAAATGTAGGGGTCCGCTTTAGCACACCCAGGAGGAACTATGTCAACAACCATGAAACCAACCGAGAAAGGTACCGCGTTTCTTACCACACCTGTCAGCGAGAGTGCCGACAAAATATTTACGTTGGAACAGCGCGACGAAGAGCAGCGTTGGATCGAAGAATCCAGCTCAACGTTTGTCGCTCGTGAAGTCATGCCCAAAACTGAGCAGATTGATCATCAGGAGCTGGGACTGATGCCGGGCCTCGTCAAGAAGGCGGGTGAGCAAGGTCTGTTGATGATTGACGTGCCGGAAGAGTATGGCGGCGCGGAACTTGGTCTGCTTACCAGTTCACTGGTTGGTGCGACGTTGCGCGAAGCATCGTTTAGCGTGGCTTTTGGCGCACATACCACCATTGGCACATTGCCCATCGTTTTTTATGGCAACGAAGAGCAGAAACAGAAATACTTGCCAAAGCTGGCCTCTGGCGAATGGATAGCCGCCTATGCACTGACCGAACCGGGCGTTGGCTCCGACGCAATGGGACTGCATACCCGCGCCGAATTATCTGAAGATGGCAAATATTACATTCTGAATGGCACCAAGCAATGGATTTCCAACGCGGGTTTTGCTGACGTGATGATTGCCTTTGCGCGTATCGGCAACGAGAAACCCTCTGCCTTTATCGTGGAGGCAAGCTGGCCGGGCATTTCGACCGGCGCGGAAGAGCGCAAGATGGGTATCAAAGGCTCTTCCACCCGTCAGGTGTACTTTGAAGATGCAAAGGTTCCCGTTGAAAACCTGCTGGGCGAGATTCACAAAGGCTACAAAAT
>DATGJV010000437.1:0-7779 GCA_035295005.1 Ktedonobacteraceae bacterium
GTGAAGGTGTTGGAATACGTATTCCAACACCTTCACTATCATACCAATAGCCTTGTTCTCTGTCAAGCATCACTTGACAACTTCCCTCACACGTCCTATAATACAGGTAAATCCGAGTGGATAGGTAAGGATTAGCGGAGAGTTTTCTTGATCTGGCTTTCTGCTTCGCAATTTTCGTAAATTCCGTGACATATCGCCATACATGGCAATGCACAGTAATAGCCAGCAGATGGAGTAAATTTCATGACTCAGGTATTCGATGCGGCACAACAGGACTATAGTCCTGGATTCCATATGGCCGAAAACTACGCTTTCAAGTCTGAACGAGGCTTGACACGCAAGGTTGTCGAGCAGATTTCCGAGATGAAGGGCGAACCCAGTTGGATGCGCCAGTTCCGCCTCAAGAGCCTCGACCTCTTCGAGAAGCGTCCAATGCCAACATGGGGAGCCGATTTGTCGGGCATTGATTTCGACAATATCTTTTACTATATCAAACCCGTGCAGCAGCAGGGTAGAACCTGGGAAGAAGTCCCTGCCGAAATTAAAGACACCTTTGACCGCCTGGGCATTCCTCAAGCTGAGCGCAAGTTCCTGGCCGGCGTGACTGCACAATACGAAAGTGAAGCGGTCTACCACAAGGTGCGCGAAGACCTGGAGAAACTCGGCGTTATCTTCACCGATATGGATACTGCTCTGCGCCTGTACCCCGACCTCATCAAAGAGCATTTCGGCACCGTTATTCCACCATCCGACAACAAGTTCGCGTCGTTGAACAGTGCCGTGTGGAGCGGTGGTAGCTTCGTCTATGTGCCGGAGGGCGTGCGCGTGGAAATTCCGCTGCAAGCTTACTTCCGCATCAACGCACAGAACATGGGCCAGTTCGAGCGCACATTGATTATCGCCGCTCCTGGTTCTTATGTACACTACGTCGAAGGCTGCACAGCACCAACCTATGCCAGCGATAGCCTGCACAGCGCCGTCGTTGAAATCAAGGTCATGGAAGGCGCTCGCGTGCGCTATACGACTATTCAGAACTGGTCGAAGAACGTTTACAATCTCGTGACCAAACGGGCAGCTGCCTATCGCGATGCCACAATGGAATGGGTTGACGGCAACCTGGGTTCCAAAGTCACAATGAAGTATCCGGCAGTACTGTTGATGGAACCCGGCGCTCGTGGTGATATCCTCTCGGTGGCATTCGCCAGCGATGGGATGCACCAGGATGCCGGCGCGAAAGTGACGCACCTTGCCCCGCACACCACCTCGCAGATTCTCTCGAAGTCGGTCTCAAAGGGTACTGGTCGCGCCTCATATCGCGGTCTCGTGCGCATCAATCCGGGCGCTCACCACACCAAGTCCAGCGTGCGTTGTGACGCGCTCTTGCTCGACGAGAACGCCCGCACAGATACCTATCCGACCATTCGTGTCGAGGAGAATCAGACCGAAGTTGGTCACGAAGCCACCGTCTCGAAGGTCGGCGACGATCAGCTCTTCTACCTGATGAGTCGTGGCCTCGACGAGTCCGAAGCCTATTCCCTGATCGTCAACGGCTTCATCGAGCCTATCACCAAAGAACTCCCAATGGAGTACGCGGTTGAACTCAACCGCCTGATCCAGTTGGAGATGTCCGGCAGCGTAGGTTAAGCCATCAACAGGACGGACAGTCCAAAAACAGTAAACAGCACATTTGCTAGTTAGCAAATGTGCTGTTTACTGTTTTTGGACTGTCCGTCCTGTTGATGGCTCCCGCTAACGCTTCGCAGTCGCGCTCGTATATGCCTCTTGCTCTTGTCGCAACACATCTTCAGAAGCGGTTCTGCGTCCTTGAACCCATTGCTGCGTCACTATCGCTACTCGACGACCGAGTTCCCCGGCGGTCAGAAGATCGCTCTCTGGCGGCGCAATATCAGGGCCAGCATCGCCGTTGGATTGCGCCATCGCGCCGAGAAAACTGCCGAGCCGGTTGAGGTCTTCGGCACTGCCGGTACTGGTGTTCCAGCCAGGATAGAGTCCCAGACTGACCCAGTGCATGCCGTGCTGGGCTGCAAGGATAGCAAACGCAACAAGCGTATTCAGCTTGTCCCCATGAATGTTCTGCGAGTTGGTGAACCCGGCAGCAATTTTGTCTTTCCAGCGTAAATTGTCGCCCCACGCTTTAGAAGTTCCCTCGGCAAACGCCTTGAAAACTGCTGACGGACTGCCCATATAGGTGGGAGCGCCAAAAATGATGGCATCAGCGCGGTCAAGAGTAGCCCACAATTCGTCGCTCAATTCTGCAACATTATGCAGTGAAACCTGCGTTCCCTCAACACTGGCTGCTCCATGCGCAACAGCCTCAGCTTGCCGACCAGTATGCCCAAAGCCACTGTGATAGGCGATGGCAATATGAACAGATGAAGTGGTCATAGTTCCTCCTCAGTTTAGTTGTATGTACAATAGTTGCTTATGCAACTATATGAAATATACCACAAAGTAGTTGTATTTGCAACTACTTTGTGGTATATTTCTCGTATGACAGAAAAAATTGACGAATTCCACCTGGCGGCATGGCGTGCCTTTTTGAATACACACGCCGTCGTTATCGAACGAATTGAACGCGAGATGGCCGAGGCAAAGCAACTCCCGCTCTCATCGTATGATGTTCTGCTGACCCTGTTGGAAGCGCCACAGCACCAGTTGCGGATGCACGAAATTGCTGATGCAGTTGTCTTGAGCCGCAGTGGTCTGACGCGATTGATAGATCGGTTAGAAGCTCAAGGGTTACTGGTACGAGAGCGGTCTAGTTCGGACCGGCGTGGAGCTTACGCAGTACTGACCCCGAAGGGGGTAGAGGCATTACGGCAAGCGTGGCCGGTATATGCAAAAGGCATTGAACAACACTTCACTTCTCTGCTAAACGATACAGAGGTACGCATACTGACAGAGGCTCTTGAGCGGGTACTGGCAGCTGCTCGCGAAATACCCACTCTTCAGCATACAACCACCCCTTGACGATATTAGCTGAGACGCCAGATTTGCGCCACATTGTTATAGTTTCCGGTAACGATTCGGGTATCGTCGGGTGCCCAGGAAAGACTATATACAACTCCTGAGAGAAAACTGCCTTTGACCGCACCGCTTTGAGCGTCCAGCAGGTAGATTTTCGCATCGCCTCCATATATTGCGATGGTACGGTCATCGTGAGACCAGTTTGCCTCCCCAATTGGAGCCCCTCCCGGCGCATGATAGGTGTAAAGCGTGGTACCCGCGCTCACCTGCCATGTTTTTGCGGTCTGATCCTGGGCAGTTGAAATAATTCGTGAACTGTCAGACGACCAGGAAAGCGAGTGGATACTATTGCTATGTCCGTTGTAAACAAGCCTTGTATGACCATTTAATGGCTCCCACAGCCGCACGGTTGTATCTTCGGAGCCAGACGCAACGATCCGGCCATTGGGTGACCACGCCAGAGCAGTAATGTTATTTGTATGCTCCTGGTACGTAGTGACAACTTGCCAGGCTGGATATTCGTAAACACGCACAATACCATCGCTTCCGCCGACTGCCAGATAGCGTTCATCAGGAGACCACGCCAGCAGAGCCACGCCCGGAGCGGGATTGATCAACGATGGCAACCGTTGCTCATTGCTTGCATCCAGCACTTGTAAGGTACCATCAACAAAACGGACAGCTACCCTCTGGTCCTTACGTGGCGACCAGGCAAGAGACCACGGATAATCGTCGGATTGTGCAGGTTGCACCGTACTGCGTACTGACAACCTGGTTTCTCCTGTATCGGCAGCCCAGACCATCATGGTGCCATCAAAAGAGCCGGAGGCGATATATTTGCCATCCGGGGACCAGCGCACAAGCCACACCAGTGCTGTATGGCGGCTATAGGTTAAGGCTACCGTTGCCTGTACACCATTTTGCACGACGGCGGTGCTATTCGTATTGCTTCCAATGCCAGTGTTGCTAGCAGTGTATGGCGATTGGTTACGCGGCATTTGTGTTCCCTGAAGAACGTGCGAAAGAATCAGATCGGTTCCGAGGCTGCCAGCCGCTACCAATGCTATTGCTCCGCCAACCATAAAAGCGCGGCGGGAGAGGCGGCGTCGTTTTTGCACGCCATCTGGGAGTGAAGGGTCGAAGATGGGCTGATTACCGTATTGCGCTGCTGGAGGAGTGTAGGGATAGGGATAAAGCGGTTGAGCCTGCTGCATAGACGCAGGATAGGGTGTGTGGAGGCTGGAAAATGATGAGTTCATTCCGATAGGAGTCTGTGTAGAAGCAGACGTTATAATGGGTATAGAAGATGGGACAAACGTGGAAGACAAGCCGCTCGCACTGGTAGATACTGGTGAAAGAGGTGTTGGTTGTGGCAACATAGCTGTAGAAAGAGTCTGTCGCGTTCCTGACTGAAAAGCGGCTTGCTCAAGGGCGAAGGCAAATGTACGTACATCGGCAAAACGTTGTCGTGGGTCTTTTTGTAATGCTTGCATCACGACCTGTTCAACGGCAAGTGGGATATCAGGAGCATAAGTACGCAGTGGCGGGGGGGGAACCATACTTTGCTTAATGGCGATTTCTGTATACGACCCCTGAAAAGGGCGCGAGCCACACAGCCATTCATAGACTACGATCCCAAGCGAGTACTGATCGCTGGCAGCACAGGGATGCGCCTGTATTTGCTCCGGTGCCATGTAGGCAACGGTGCCAGCAATATTCTGAGTGCTATTTGAGCGTGAGCTTTGCTGGACGAGCGCGATGCCAAAATCGCTGAGTAGAACTTCGCGGTTGCGGCCCAGCAACATATTTTCCGGTTTGATATCGCGATGTATGAGGCGTTGACTATGCGCGTATTGCAGCGCCTCTGCCACTTGTTTCGTAAAGGAGACGACAATGTGCAGGGGTACGCGACTTCCCTTTGGAAAGGCATGGCGCAGCGTGCCGTCAGGCGCGTAATCCATAACCAGGTACGGTATTGCGCCCTCCACGCCAAAATCAAGGACGCGCACAATATTGGGATGCAGGAGGCGTGCAACGGTCTGGGCCTCACGTTTGAAGGCAAGCACATCCTCATCTGCCAATCTCGTATGTAGCACTTTCACAGCGACCTGTGTCGCAAGATGAATATGTTCTCCTAAATAGACCTCCGCGAATCCTCCCTGTCCTAATAAGCGTACAAGCCTGTAATGACCAAGTGGTTGCTCTAACATAGCAATCTTTCCTACCGTTTTGTCGTGTATTGAAGCGTTCTCACTGTCTGCCTGATGTATGATAGCGCATCTGAAGGCAATTGATACACTTTTTAGTACTTCAGGGCATCGGGAGCATGGACATATTGAAATACCGACAATCATTCTATTATTGATAACGTCCCAATTGAGACGTTCAAGAAAAGTTATATGGTTGAAAAAATCTGTACGGCTCGCATTTGCCCCATAAGGGTCATCTGGACGATATCGTCTCCTGCAATTTCCGCGAGCAAGTGTAGCAGGCATCATCTCGGCAATTTCGTGCGTATAGACAGAGCATAGGCTGGGGCATCGAACACCTCCGTGGTTTCAAGGAGTATTTTCACCTCTGGACAGCTCCGCCGATCCTGCCGATGACCGCTCCTCTTGAATGGTGGCAACGTGGCTCTTGACGACGATTTTTTCGGCTTCCACTTCGTCGCGCTGCCGGAGGGTTCCTAGCGTGCGCAGCAACGCACCCAGTTGAAAATGCTGCGGATTGCCCATAGCAAGCTGCGTGTCGCTGCTCCAGCGGATGCGCAGCGCATGCTCTGTCCGCTTGTAGGAGCGCCACGGGTCCTCTTCAGAAGGCTCTGCAAGTCGGCCTTCAAGGAGATGTTCTTCTGGGAGGGCGGTAACCTCGATAACCACATCCACCCGCTGGCCCACGGGCGTGCGGCTGAGTTGCTCCCAATTGACCGACCCGGACGGAGGAGCGAGCCTGGCAGACGCTTCAGCTTCTCCAGGTGGCGGGGTGTCACTGCGGAGTGGGCGGTCTTGCTCATAACGCACGCGCACGCCCAGGCGCAGTGCTGCCTCCGCTTTGGCAAGCTCGGCACCCAGATACCCGGCGTGGCTCAATTGGGAGACGAGCCCTTCACGAATTAACCCAAGCAGCAGCGACTCTGTCGTCCGCCCGCGCATCTCATGGGCAGGTATGTGATCGGGCAGATAGTGCCGCAGGATGATTTGGCCCTCTGAGCGATCCAGTGTAATCACAAAGTAGCCTTTGGGATCGTAGATGAGCGGTTCGCGTTGTCCACCTGGCTTGATGGATGTGAAGGTGGCTTGCAGGTGGGTCCCGGTGACAGATGTACTGTCCTCTTGCCAGGTATCCTCAAACCGCCCAGGAGTCCGTGCGAGCAGGTTGGAGATGCGCTCGCGCAACGTTTCCAGGTCGCGCTCACCCGTCCAGTCTACCAGTTCCACCTGCCGGCGAAAAACGGCTATCTGTTGCGGCGTGACGGTGCGCAGGACCGGCTCGTAGCCTTCCGCGCCGATGATGCGTCTGGCTTCATCCACGCCATTCTCCATCAGCGCACCCAGCGACTGACCCTGACGGAAGAGCCGCGATTCCTTACCGCACACGAGGAGGAAGCGAATAGCCGGGTTTGCCGTGACGTTCACAATGATGTGTTCAATGCCCAGGTTCGCTGTCTGGACTGAACCTGCAATAGCGACTCCGGGGATGCCAGTGAGTGGGGCGAGCAGTTCATCGCTGGTCAAGGCGCAGACAGCTACCGGCTCTTTCGGGTCGCCTATACGATAACTGCCAGCAATGATCGGCCAGGAAGCCTGGACCTGGCCTCGTTCTCTGGTGTTAGGGAGATCGGGTTGCATGCACGGTGTTCCTTTCGTTTTTTGCTGCGAACTGACTCTGCTGATAAGAAAAGCTACTGAGGGCTACTCTTCCTGAGATGGCCCGCCCAGATATTTCCTGAACCACTCTCCAAGATGATCGATGGGGTACTGGCGCAGACTGAAGCGTTTATCACTCAGACGCATGCGCACGAGGCCGACCGAACGCAGTTGGATCAGGTGATGGTGGATGGTCGTTTTCGCCACCCCAAATGCATCAGCCAATTCTTGCAACGTATACCTTCCGCTTGACAGCATTTTCAACATGCGCAGGCGGCGCTCATCTCCCAGCGCCTTCGCCAGGCGCAGCAAATGCGCAGGCGGCGCAGAAGCGTCGGCGAGAATACTTTCCTCCGCAGCCGGATAGAAGAAAAGCCGTGTATCGCCACTCTCTGCCTCGCTGTTCAAGGGCCGTGCGACATACGAAGGGATCAGCAGGACACGGCGTATGCCAGGCTCAGGGACATATTCCCAGCCTGTACACATTTCGATCAATTGCTCAGGGGAGTGCGTGGCTTGCAGCGCACGCTTCGCCTCGACATCGCCTGCCAGAATCGGCAGGAGATGTGGCTCCTGCTGGTGAAAAAACTCGTCATACCAGCCCTTTGCGATGTCGAGCAATCGTTGCTTTACCGTTGCCGCGTCGAGCGAGAGAATCCAATGCAGCGTCTTTTGCCAGCTCGCGTCCTCCGGAAATGACGTGCGAAGAAGTTTGCTCTGTGCTTCTCCATCTCCCTGCGCCGCTGCATAGATCACCTCAGGCGTTGTCGTGCGGCGATGCTGACGCATATAATATCCCAGCAGATGGAGACGCAATTCAAGCGGATCGATGGTTTCCAGGTACACCAGCAGGGTAGGAACATCTCTTGGAGATGGGCAGCTATATCCCAGCGCTAACAGAGGCCCCCACATTTCGTGGCTCTGA
>DATGJV010000438.1:0-4479 GCA_035295005.1 Ktedonobacteraceae bacterium
TTTACTCGTGCTGCCACGGTTATCGAGCGCATTGTCGGACCTCTTAATGGTATAAGCGAACTGCATACATTAATACGTTGGATTCAGCAACTGCCAGAGGCGGTACTCCAATCGCACCCGGCGCTCTCTATAGCCTATGCAATCGCTCTCCTATTCACGCTTGATCGAAGTGATCCAGCAACGAAAACGCTCATTGAAACACCTCTTGAAATGGCTGAACGTTGCTGGCAGGCTGAAGGCAACAGGGCTAGATTTGGTGAGGCGCTGGCCCTGCGCTCCCAGGTTGCCTGGTGGCAAGGAGATTTCCCCCAGGCATTTGCTACTGCCAGACAGGCGCTCGAACTTCTGCCAGCGCAGGAGATAATGTGGCGCGGCAGCAGTCTCCTCACCACTGGGATAGAGCATTTGCTCGCGGGAAAGTTCGAAGCGGCACAGCAAGCGGCATTGGAGGCGCAATTGCTCTTTGAAGAAATGGGGAACCCTTATGGAGCCCGTGCTGCTATCTATTTGTCAGGTGAAATAAGCTCCCGGCAAGGAAACTTACACGCGGCGGCCCAACTCTATCGCCGGGAACTCGCCAATGCTGTGGATGATCCTCTCGACATGGCAGATGCACTCATTGGTCTCGCTACCCTCTCCTACGAATGGAATGAACTGCAAAGGGCAGAGCAGGAAGTGTCTCAGGCGCTTGAACTCTGCAAACAACACGTGGATGAGGTTGGTAAATACCATGCAGAGCAGTTTATCCATGTTCCCGGTTCGCTTGTCTTCGCCCGTGTGCTACAAGCTCGCGGCGAGACTGCACAGGCACAACACCTGCTACAAGAACTGGTTGTCCTGACACAGGAACGGAAATGGCAGTATCTGCATAGAGAAGTACTCGCGGAACAGGCGCGTCTCCAACTTTCGGTCGGGGACGTGGCTTCAGTGCAACGGTGGTCAACAACGATAAATTGGCTCGGCGACGACTTTCGCTTGATTCAACAGGAACGGGAGGCGCTCATCATTGCCCGCCTGTTGATCACACAGGGCGAGGCCGAAGCGTCCCTCAGTTTGCTCGGCCACTGGCAAGCCGAAGTACAGTCTCAAAGACAGGGGAAAAGCGATCTAGAGATTCTGCTTCTCAAGTCTCTGGCTCTCTTTGCACTCTCGTCCAACACGGATACTACAAACAGGCATTTGCCACAGGCCAAACAGATGCTCATTGCTGCACTGACGCTTGCCCAACCCGAAGGATACCAGCGCATCTTCCTCGATGAGGGTCAGGCAATGGCAGCTGCCCTACGGTCAATTATACCCGATGTGCGAGAGGAACCGCTTGCCACCTATCTGCGCACGATACTCTCTGCCTTTAACCACCATCCCTCAGACCAGACCATTTCATCATCATCATCCCACCCTACCTCCGTATTGCCTTTCGAGCCTCTCAGCCCACAGGAGCAACGTGTACTGCGCCTGCTCGCTACCGGTCGTTCCAACCCCGAAATTGCGCAGGAACTGATCGTCTCCATCAATACCGTGAAAACGCAGGTGCAAAGCATCTATCGCAAGCTGAACGTGAAGAATCGCTGGGAAGCTCGCGATGCCGCACGTGAGTTGAAACTCCTCTGATCAATGAAGAAACGCAAGGGCCAGTAGGGACCGATTTATCAAGTCCGCGTTCCCCATGATTCTCAGTTTCATTATTTCATACGCATAATCGGGTCTCGACAGACCATTAAATCACCCTCTCAATCACCCGGTAGGGTGATGTCAATTAACCCTGTCATATTCTATACTGCTTTTTAGTTGGTGATTATTGCCATGCGACTTACGAAATTAGCCACATAAAATGGTACATACATGCTTATACACAACATTAGCCAAACTGGTTGACAAATAATTACCAATTTACAATAGTTTCTTGAAAAGTATTGCAGAGGAGAAAAACGAATGGAAACATTGTCTTCTTCATCACAATTGGCAGGACAGGAGAATGGGCGGCGTCTGCATGGTACGGCGCTTGTGGCTGTTCTCGTGGCGTTGATGCTCACACTCTTATTGGAAGCACTGGATCAGACGGTTGTGGGAACGGCGTTGCCTAAAATTATTGGCACATTGCAAGGCTTTGACCGCTATACGTGGGCGGTGACGGCGTATACACTGGCCTCGACGACTATGATTCCTGTGGTAGGCAAGCTCTCAGACCAGTTTGGGCGCAAGTGGTTCTTGCTGGTTGGCACAGCCATCTTTCTCATCGGCTCGGCGCTTTCCGGGGCCTCACAAACAATGAACGAGTTTATCGCGTTTCGCGCATTGCAAGGCTTTGGTGCCGGTGTTGGCATCGCGCTAGGCTTTGTGGTGGTTGCCGATATATTCCCACCTGCGGAGCGCGTCAAGTGGCAGAGCCTGTTTGGGGTCGTCTACGGTTTCTCAAATCTTGTTGGCCCAACACTCGGCGGCTGGCTCACCGATCATGGGCCGCTGGTTGGCAGCTTTGTCACCGACACCACACGCTGGCGCTGGGTCTTTTACCTCAATATTCCGATTGGGATTATTGCACTGGTAGCTCTTTTGATCTACCTGCCCGTCAACATCTCTGAACGGAGTAATGACTACACCGGCCTGGCTGCTATTCGTCGTATTGATTTCCCCGGCGCATTACTATCCGCCGCCGCCACCATCTGCCTCTTGCTGGGGCTGACGTGGGGCAGCAATGCAACTTACGATTGGAATTCGTTGCAGGTGATCGGTATTCTGGCGACTGCCGTTATCCTGTTCGCGGCATTCTTGATTACGGAACGCTTTGCTGTCGAACCCATTCTGCCGCTCGATCTTTTCCGTAACCGGGTATTCGCGGTGGCCTCGATTCTCTCATTGTTGCAATTGATGGTGCTGGTTGGGCTACTCGTGTACCTGCCGCTCTTCTTGCAGGGCGTACTGGGAGTATCGGCAACGGATGCCGGCGCGGTGATTACGCCGATGACGGTCAGTTCGGTGATAGGAGCGGCTCTAGCGGGGGCTCTGATATCCGTACTCAAACGCTATCGGCTCATCACCATCGTGAGCGCGTTCATCATGACCATCGGCGTTTTCCTTTTGACGCAGATGACACCTGCAACCGGTCTACTGGTAGCGATCATCTTTATGGTCATTGCGGGTATTGGCATGGGACCGTTCTTCTCTGTGCTGACGATTGCCGCACAGAATGCGTTACCGGCAACACGGCTGGGTATCGGCACAAGCGCGGTGAGATACGTAGGGCAGCTGGGCGCGGTGTTGGGAGTAGCCATCGTTGGAACCGTGGTGAACAACTCGCTTGCCAGCGATATCACGAAGCGTATTCCAGCCTCCATTGCGCAACAGCTTACACCGGCGGGCTTCAAGGCCGCGACCAGCCCGCAGGTACTCGTCAATCCAACCTATCGCGACACGGTTGTACAAACGGCACAGCACTTTGCCGCACAGAACGCGGCAACGCATGTACCTCCTGGCCCTCAACATAATCAGATTGCAGCCACGGCGGCGGCACAGGCAATGCAACAGGCACAACACATACTTGACTCGGTATTCGCGGCGCTCAAACTGTCGCTGGCCTTTGCCATCCAGCATGGTTTGATAGCAGTTCTCGTTTTCAGCGTGGCTATGATTGTGGCAACCTTCTTCTTGAAGGATGTCCCCATGACAAATCAGCCTGACACTCTGGCAGACGAGGCCAATGATGAAGCAAGGAATGTGGAGAATCTGTCCATTATTCCCTGACCGAACAACGTGCGGATACACATACCAGACTATAACTATGAACAATAGTAAGGAGTAGAAATGAACACATTATCACATCGTTCCGACTACGATGAAACCATACCAGTGCTGATTGTTGGAGGTGGCCTGATTGGCCTCTCGACCTCTCTCTTCCTTTCTCATGCGGGTATTGCCTCGCTGTTGATCGAGCGCCATCCCGGCACCGCGATTCATCCACGTGCCGTCGGCTTGAGCCCGCGCACGATGGAGATGTTCCATTCTGCCGGGGTCGAGCAGGAGATTCGAAAGGTCGAATCTCCTTTTCCAGAGGAAAGCAACGTCCTGCTGGTGGAGAGCCTGGTGGGCCAGGTGTTTGACAATTTACAGAACGAGGCAGAGCTGGGCGACCTCTTTATCGGCCCCATGCCAGGCAGTGCCATTGCTCAGGATGTGCTGGAGCCGGTGCTGCGTGCGGGGGCTGAACAGCTCGGAGGAGATTTGCGCTTCAGAAATGAACTGGTCAGTTTCGAGCAAGATGCGGAGGGCATCACCGCTACAATCCGCGAACGGGAAAGTGGGAACACGCGCACGGTTCGCTCCCAGTTTCTGGTGGCGGCTGATGGTAGCCACAGCGCGATACGCAAGCAAGTCGGCATCGGCACGCATGGAGCAGGGAGCCTGTTTCATTGCATCAGCATGATCTTCGAGGCCGACCTGATGAAGGTGTTCCACGAACACCACGCCATTATGTGCTTCCTG
>DATGJV010000439.1:0-3081 GCA_035295005.1 Ktedonobacteraceae bacterium
GAACTTCGCGCCTGTGATTACTACGAACGCTTCGAGCAACCGAAAATTATTTTCCCAGATATTGCTAAAGGCTGCACATTTGTATTTGATGATGCAAGGTTCTACAGCACCAACACGACCTATTTTATGCCTGTAGAGGAAACGCAAAAATACCTCGTTGCCCTACTGAATTCCTCTCTGATAGAGTTTTTCTTTCGCAAAATTTCAGCACTCATTCGCGGTGATTATCTACGCTTTTTCACGCAATCCGTGGTACAAATTCCCATCCGTCGTATCGAATCAACCACGCCCGACGATGAGCGCACACGCTTAATTGGCGGGGCAATCACGCTCTACACACAGAACAGGCAGCGAGACCTGCTCGCCTTTATTGATGCGCAACTGGCGCACGAGCCGGAGCGCGGAGATGTGGTACGCGACGTACTGGCCTATCTCGCGGAGCAGATGGGCAATCTACAGGCGCAACGCCATACGGCTATTGGCGATTTTCAAATAGGGTTGCAGGGCGTGTTGACAACAGCAGAACTGGAGAAACTGCATCGTCTCTGGACACCCACTATTACCTCTCCCCCGGAGAGGGTGCTCACTACTTCCACTACACCCGCTACACTTTCCAGCTTGCCAGCAGAAGATAGCCGCGACAATCGCAAGAAACGTGCAGAGAACGAAGAAATGCTTGACATGCTGGGGTCGCTGGCAACGCAACAACTCGATTTTTACGATGATATCGGCCAGCTTGACGAGCGACAATGGCTCTGGCTACTCAAACGCAAATTCGGTACCCGCTCAAACATGGTGCAGATTGCCCATATCTACCGCAACTACCACCCGCCCATCGCTATGTTGGATGAACGGCTCAGCCAGACCGACTGCCTCATCAACATGATTGTGTACAAGTTGTATGGTTTGACGGAGGAAGAAGTTGGAGTTGTGGAGGGAAAGTAGTTTATACGACAGCATTATTAGGACAGTTTCTCACCGCTTTTTGTGGTAATCTGTGAGAAAAGAAGAAAACTGGCAAGCCCAGAGAAGGTGTACGCTTTCGGGTAACATTTGCCTGAAGCCTGGATGAAAGGAAAGCAGAATGGGAACCACTATCAGCAAAACTCAGCTCCTTGCTGAATTGAATGATGAAAATGCTTCCTGGGAAGCATTGCTCGACGCTATTGGTGAAGCCAATATGACGCAGCCAGAAGTCGCGGGTGGCTGGTCTATCAAGGATATCGTTGCGCACTTAACTGGCTGGCGACGCCGGACGGTAAGACGATTACAGGCAATGCTCAATCACGAACCAGACTTTACACCGCCCTGGCCGCCAGAGTTGCAAGACGATGATGAAATCAATGCCTGGATTTATAAATCCAATCGGGATCGTCCCTTAGCAGATGTCCTCAGCGATTCGCGTGAAGTCTTTCAACAAATGGTGGATCTCATTGCTGCCTTTTCTGATGATGAGTTCCAGAATCCTCAACACGTTGAATGGCTGCAAGGAGAGCCGTTAAGCGGCAAACTTTTCTTCGCTCACTTTCACGAGGAGCATGAGCCAGATATGCGTGCCTGGCTAGACAGAGTTACCCGTTCCCACGACATTGGCTCTGAACCATTACCAAAATCACCATCCTGAAAAGGGTAAATATAACCTGCCGGGTGCCTCGGCAGGAGGAAATGAACAAATCATTGAGATGCGAAAGGAGTCTGACAGATGAATACGGATACAGCTCTGGTCGTCATTGATGCCCAGATCGGAGTCGTGGGAGAAGCCTATCACCACGACGAGGTACTCGAAAACATCAATGTGTTGCTCTCTCGTGCCCGCAGCAGCGGGACGCCAGTGATTTATGTGCAGCACAATGAACCAACTTATATGGGGCCAGGAATGCCATCGTGGCAGATTCACCCGGCAGTGACACCGCACGAGGGTGAGCCTGTCGTCCAGAAAGAATCTCCCGATTCGTTTCATAAGACACGTTTGCAGGAAGAGTTGGAAGCACGCGGTATCAAACGCCTGGTTATCACCGGCGGCCAGACACAGTATTGTGTTGATACCACTGTCCGCAGGGCAGTTGCTCAGGGTTACGACGTGCTGCTGGCTAGCGATGCTCATACCACTGAGGATAGCGAGACTTTGCCAGCGGAAAAAATTATCGCGTTCTATAACGAGACGCTCAATGGCTTCTGGGCAGGTGAGCGCAAAGTGAAGGTACAGCCAGCCAGCGAGATTCACTTTGCTGAGCAGTAGCGCTTGCGCCTGTGACACGTCGTTGCGAAGGCAACGACCTGGATGCTCTCTTCACGTACAACTATCGAGCATGACAGGCGGTTTCTGGAGCGGCATATCTTCGGTCGGCTCCAGGCCTCTGCTCACTCGCCACCTGAGAAAATAGGATCGTCATTCCACGAGGGCGGTGAGTAATCGCTTTCAGAACTGCACCCGAATTGACCGCTCGTGCGCACAACTATCCGCGCCGCGAGCGGTTTTTCAGGCCGTCAATGGTTGTGCTGCTCATGATTGGGGGCAAGGACTCACGTTCCAGAGTTTCATATTCTCAGGTTGGAGCTTATCTGTGGGCTGCCTGTCTCTTGTACTTGCTCACCGCCAGGTCATATGCCTTGGCCAGGAGCTGCCGCACGTTCGTTTCAAACGTCTCAGTATCAACTAATATGACGCGATAACGGCATCAACATGTTCTCTCCCAAATTCATGTACCAGAGCATGGTAGATAGTCGGCTTTAAGGAAAAGGACTGGTGCGTAAAAACAAAAGAGGCAACATCCTGTGGAGTAAATGGAACAGGCAGGATGTCCTGATTTTCAAATTTATCCTTCACTCCATTATCCCAACGTGCTACTACATCGCTCACGTCTCTTTTAATCTTCACTATTCCACGCAAAGCCCAGAGAGCATATTGCGTACTTACGCCAAAGCTTAAGAATGTGATATCCGCAGCAGAAAAATCCGCAGATTCACGAAGCCCTAACTCCTCTGCAAGTCCGCGACAGGCACAACGATAGATATCAGGCGCATCTCCATGTGTGCCACGGTCGGTGGGTCTGCTCAAGCCCTCAACAACACTGGTTTCGT
>DATGJV010000440.1:0-6074 GCA_035295005.1 Ktedonobacteraceae bacterium
CAGCGACTCCCCAGGGCGTAATACGTCCAACTGAGGATGGACCCGGCCACTGGATACCAGGCCGCCAGTTGCGCCAGCACCAGCGAACAGGGGACAAAGAACAGGCCATCGGTGATGAGCCAGTAGGTGAAGCTAGCTGGCCCTCCGCTCGCCAGAGGCGTCACATTGGTGATCCAGAACACATTCAACAAAAAGAGCGCCATCAGATCAACGGTTCCCAGTACTGACGGCATGACCTTCGGCACATACTCCGACGAAAAGAGCGTTGGTCTCTCCGCGGGAGAACGTCCAGAAAAGGAAGGCTTTGGCTGTGTCGTCAACATTGCTATTCCTTACAATATATACTCTTGAGCAGACAAGCGCATGACAGGTCGCATAGATGCGAGCGTCATGGCTTCTCTGGCTTTGTAGCCGTCCACGATGAGCAGCAAACACAGACCACAGAAGTCCTCTTGCTGTATCTCGTCCTGCACCTGCTTCAGCAAACGGGCCAGCGTGTCAGATGCAATCACGCCTTGCTCGCAAAGCAATGGCGCAACCTGCTGCCCGAAGACCGCGGCCTGTTCCACAAAATAAGGAATTGTACCACGTCATCAAACAAATACTGCCTAAATATAAGATAGCAAAGGATAGAATATCACATCGGCAACATCCACACCTCGCCTGTTGCCAGCGATAGTAGCAGCGTTCAATCTGTTCCCATAACGCAGGATCACCAGAGACACGCACAATACACGTATCATCACGAGTTTCACTGCTGAAACTGGCATTGAGAACGGGATCAAATAGAAGAATGTTCCGGGCATCGCTCGCCCCGGAGTCACGCCAGTAGCGGCGTAGTTGTGGCATTTCACATTGGAGAAAAAACAGGAAAGCTTCGTTTTTCAACAACGACGGCACGTCTAATGTGGCAACGTATTCTTGCACAGGCATGTGCGCTAACACCTCCTCCGGAGAAGAGGGCGAAGTGAGGGTCGTTACGTGATCCAGTGCTACAGGGAAATGGCCCTCAAGTGGAAGAAAGATGCCTCGCCCCGATGTTTGTCCTTTGCCCTTGATGAGACGGAGAAAAACGCTGGCGAGATTCCCACTCAGGTTTCCAACCAGCACTCCGCCAGGCGCAAGTTGTTCAAGCCACGTCAGCGGGACCTTACACACACTTCCATACGCGATGATGCGATCATAGGGAGCCTGAGCAGGATAACCAGATACCCCATCCATGCGATAGGCGCTCACATTCTGCACCCCACGCTCTTCGAGAGAGCGACACGTGAGATACGCCATCTCCTCATGAAGAGCAAGACTGACGACCAGCCCGTTGTCACCGATGAGCGAGGCAATACGAGCAGTAGTATCAGCCGATCCCATGCCTATTTCCAGGACACGCTGACCCGGATGTACGTCGAGGGCCGCCAATAACGCAGCATCATGTGGAGCGGGAAAAAGAGCCATCACCACCATTCCTTGTGTTCCAGCAGCTATGGTGCAAAAAATTGTCTCTGGAAGCCAGCATAACACAGCCTGCCGGACAGGCAATGGACGGGGAAAGGACACACCTGGGACACGATATTCAATCGCTCATTCGCGAGAAGCCCCTATGCAACTATCCTGTGCGCCGCGTGAAACGTGCGTGCCGACAAACTTTCAATCGCTCATTCGCGAGAAGCCCCTATGCAACCCGAGTTTTACCTCAAGCGGTTGACTGGCAAACCACCGACTTTCAATCGCTCATTCGCGAGAAGCCCCTATGCAACTGACCTGCGTTCGCGGCTGAAAACGCTGTCTTTGGCGTTGCATTGAGGGATATCGCGAATGAGCGATTGAAACATCACCTCTATCGTCGCCGCCATTGTGCCTGTTGTAGGTTGCATTGAGGGATAGCGCGTTTGTGCGATTGAAATAGCTATCTTCTCACAACCACAAAACAGGTAAGTAATTTTTACTCTGACTCATGATTATCGCAGTTCGCAAAAATGTTGAAATTGAGTAAAGCATCACGCTAACCAAAGCCCTACGTATTTTTACGCGCAGAGGGTCACAATAGATCACACATTTCCCCGTAAACCTTGCGAAGAGATACCCACAACAAATACTCGTACTTTTATGGTTGTTCAGCGTGCAGCGCCTGTGCTAAATTTGCCAGTAGATTTAGCGTTTTCTGTTATTTTATCCAGGAGGAAGGCGAAATTAATGGAATCCGAACCCTCCAAGTTCGCAATGGCGGAGCATAGAGGTCTACGCATTAGCGTCGTCATTCCAGCTCATAATGAGGCAAAGAACCTCCCCTATGTACTACCATTGATTCCGAGTTCGGTTCACGAGGTGATCCTCGTGAATAACCATTCGACCGATGATACAGTAGAGATTGCCAGCAAGCTATTACCCACCATTTGTATCGTCAACACCGACCAGAGACGTGGTAAAGGAGTAGCATTACAGGCAGGCTTTGCCGCGGCTACCGGTGATATTATCGTGATGATGGATGCAGACGGTTCAAGCGATCCACGGGAGATGCCCCGCTTTGTCGAAGCATTACTGGCAGGTGCCTATCTCGTAAAGGGTTCGCGTTTCATTGGTGAAGGTGGGAGTTCTGATATCACTCGTCTGCGTCGTTTCGGCAGTCGTGTACTCATCTGGATTACAAATCAGCTTTTCGGCGTTCGCTTCACCGACATGTTCTGTGGCTTTAATGCCTTCTGGAAAGATTGTCTCGATTTCTTCGATGTTGATTGTGAGGGATTTGAGATAGAGGCCCTACTTCATCTACGTGTTTGCAAGGCCAATCTTGAAATTGCAGAAGTACCAAGCTTTGAACATGCTCGCATTCATGGCACCAGCAACTTTCGCACGTTCCGAGATGGCTGGCGGGTGCTGAAAATGATCCTGAAAGAGCGCATAAATGGTCGCTCAGTGACCAGGACGCACAGAATGCACAGTATCAATCGCCAGGATAACGTTGCATGGAATGGTCATATTATCCCAGAGCAGCTTGAGATAGCACAGTGATACGATAACTCCTGAGCAACACAAATAGAAGATGCAAGTGAACAAGCGGAATCAGGTGATTGGAGTTCCGCTCATCAAGTATTTCACAAAAAACTGAACCATCATGCCGGAAAGTTGATCGGGAGAAGGAATAATAGCTGTACCAGTAGGGTACGGTTCGAATTCATGTCCAGCATTTTGCACCATTTGTAATATGGCAGGTTGTCCGGCGTCAAGCAGTTCGTTATAAAACCGCAGCGTGTGATAAGGTGGAACAGTTCTATCGTGATCACCTTGCAGAATCAGAAAAGGTGGATCGGTAGCAGGCGCACGGGCAATATAGTGAGGCGGGCTTGCCAGATGAAGCTCATCTGGGTCAGAACCAAAAATCGCGGGAGAGCCAATTGCATGATCGCCTATACCAGAAGCGATATACTCTGGGCCGAACATGTCTATGACAGCTTGCACTGCACTTGACTTGTCAGTATATTCTCCGACATCCCAACCGGCACGAGGATCGGCCAGTCCGGCAAGGGAAACTAGATGGCCTCCCGCGCTCGATCCCATAAGGCCAATGCGATTGGGATCAAGATGATATTGAGCAGAATGAGCGCGGAGATACCGAATAGAACATTTGACATCCTCAATATTAGCCGGAAATTTATATTGAGGAGCCAGGCGATAATTAACGGCTGTCACAATAAATCCTCGTGCGAGTAACCCATGCATCACTGTTGCTATTTCAGGTATCGGTTCCAGGGTATCAATTGTGGCTTTTGATCCTCCCGTCCAACCCCCTCCATGAACCATTTCCACAACCGGCATCGGCCTGTTGCCTGGAATATACAGAGGCGTGTAAATATCCATGAGTTGAGGAATATTGTCAGGGGAACAGTATGTGACGGTTTGGAGCCGATAAGCTGTTGTCGTATGTTGATGATTGGCTTGTGATGCTCGAACAAGAAAACCCGTGAAAAGGAGCGCAGGAATAAGAACTACAACGAGTACAAGGCTCATGACTCTTAGACGAAACAGAGATGAGAACATAGCTCTTACTCCTTTTCTCAGCCTAAATCGAAACATAAGCAAGAGGTTGCGTTGCCTGATGAGCATGAAACACCTGCCCAGGAATTTTCTATGCACCCTCCTGCTTGTGATATCATGACACGCTACGGAGTAACCAGCCCAAACTCGGTCCCCCAGGAATAGTCCGCTTGCGCGTATTCGCCAGTGATCCAGACCGCATTGGGATCACTGCCACTCATGTCCAGCCACGCGGAGCTATAGTATCCCCAGGGGGCTCCCTTACCATATTGATAGGGTCCCGTACCCTGTGCCAGAGCCAGCGTGCCTGACAATGTTTGATTTACATACCAGATACTGGGATAGATGTTTGGCCCAGAGACGTTGTAAACGAAGAGCATGTGGCGGATACTGTTCATCACAACAGACGGGAAGAACAGCCAGTAACCAGGTGTACCGAGCGATCCCTGTTTAAACAGGCTAGCCGTACCGGGAATGAGTACGAACCACTCGATAATAGTCACAGTTCCATTACCATCACCCCAATTATAAGCGCCTGGCAAAGCAACTGTCAGCAAGCCATGCAGATAGCTTGCCTGAGTGAGACTGTTATCTTGCCCCGTTCCAAGTAGGAGCGAAGAACCCTTCTGTTTTGCTAGTGTTGGTGGCGTGTAGCATTGTGTGGGAATAGAGGTGTTGGATAGTTGTATGCTACCTGTAACAAGTGTCCAAAGGGTTAACTGGCAACCACCGAATTGAATAGAGTTCACGAGGTACTCAACACCTCCCGCGCTGGATTGCTCGTTGGCAGGCACAATGGCCTCGGCAATGGTGCCATCAGGATTTGTCAACCCTGTCCAGGAAGTATAGGGGGCGTTTTTCGCACAGCTCTCCATCTTGATTCGGTCGGCAAAGAACATCTCATTGGAGACGAGCTTGCCAGTACCAGGGTTTAGCAAATTGGCACCAATGAAAATGCCGGTGCCATTTACGCCAAGCATGTCAAAGTCTGCACCATAATTACCAGGCGTGGGAAGCGCATAGTTGCAGAAGTTTCCAAGTGCATCGCTTTGCTGGGCCACCGAGAGGATCAACGCAAAGCCAACATTGACGCTGAAGATGAAGCGGTTTCCTGTATTGTCCCAGACCACCTTGGGATCATGATACGGGGTATTTATGCTGAACCACTGTTGAAAGGTGGTAGTATACTCCTGTGTGCCACTACGACTGAATATCGCTAATGATACATTAGCCGTCTCAAGATAATTGTCTGTACCGCCAGCACCATTCGCGTCCGCAGTTGACTGGTTATTATCGCCTATACCTCCAATAGCCGAAGGATCTGTGCTACTTGCCGGTGGAACGCGAACGATATTTTGCGGTGCAGAAACACTGGTGGGAGCAGCAGGTGTTGTGGAAGCAGGTACCGTGATATGATGGAATACGCTTCCTTGCTCTGTATCATGGATATGGGTAAGGACCTGGGGGACCGTGGCAGTACTCACCCTGTGAGCTATTGCAAAACCGTGGCTGTCTGGCTGAAAATTGTGCCCGCGAGTAAGTGAACGTGAGCTTGCTCCCGCACGTGAGACGACAGGCGATAAACTTATCAATGCACTCAGGCAGAACAGGAGTGTCAGTATCAAGCATGTACGAAATAAGCGGAAGCGCATCATTAGCTCCTTTTCTTTATTATCTTTCAGTTGAAAGTAACCCAAGATCAACCAGTGAGTTGGCGCTTCTCCAAAAATCCCAGAAGGCCGGGCATTGGTGAATAGGTGCTTCGACCATAGCTATACAACGCCTGAAAGCTGCTTCAATACCGCCATCCATGGGGACCGGTGGCGAAATTTCCACAATCTGATGTTGCCAGTCCGCTGAGCGGCGTACTACTAGAGCCAGCACGGGCGAGGTAGTAATTTGGGCGATACTTACACTGCCAGGAAGAAACAGTATCTGCTGCCCAAGAAAATCTACTGAAACCGCTCGTGCGCGATCCTCAGAAGCTACAGGAACATCAATAGGTACAGCGAGTACTTCATTGGAGCGCAAAATTTCAACCATCT
>DATGJV010000441.1:0-3874 GCA_035295005.1 Ktedonobacteraceae bacterium
TTGCCATGTGGTACTCCCACTCTGCTCACATTGCTATCATGAGCAAGCGCAACAATCCTGTCAATAACGCTGCTGGTACTCACGCTGCCCGCCAGTGGCAAGATAACGATGCGACCGCCAACTTCCCGTACCGCCCCGGCCTCTGGCAGCTCTTCGTCAGCATAGTCGCCGCCCTTGACGTGGATATGTGGGCGCAACGTGCGGATAAGTTCAGTGGGAGTATCTTCATCAAAGATGATAACATGATCCACAGGATCAAGGGCCGCGACGAGGGCCATACGGTCGCGCTCGCTATTAATCGGGCGGTGCATCCCCTTGAGACGCCGCGTGCTGTTATCGCTGTTGACCCCAACCACCAGCACATCACCCAGTGCCTTTGCCTGGCGTAAGAACTGGACATGCCCCGCGTGCAGGATGTCAAAGACGCCGTTGGTGAAGACAATCCTTTTACCGTCATTGCGTGCTTCGTCAAGCCGTGCCATTAGGGACCGATTTATCGCGTCCGCCGCCATTGCGTCCGCTTCCATTGCAGTCGCGGAAAATTGTCCGCCTGAGTACAACGTATGGTCGCGCAAACTGACCCGTTGCAGCAGTTCTTGATGGTGTACAACGGAGGTACCGCGCTTGCCAATGGCGATAGCAGCAGCATCAATCGCGATACGTGCCGCCGCCTCCAAAGTGGCTCCAGCCGCGAGGGCCAACGCCATTGCCGAGGCGAATGAGTCGCCTGCCCCGATATCGTTGGCTTGCGCTATCGGATGTGCGGGCAGATGAAGCGTATTTCCTTGATGGTCCAGTAAAAAAACGCCTTCGCTTCCCAGCGTAATCGCGACATGTTCTGTATGAATCATCGAGAGTACTTTTTCCCCTACGCGGGCAATTCCCTCTAAATACTGTTGCCTGTTGAGACTGAGCGACGATGTGACAGCGGCCTGTTTGTATGCAACAAGTAGCTGCGCCTCCAGGTGATTGGGCGTGACAACAGTCGCGCCCACGTCGCGCAGACGGTACAGGTCTTTTGAGTCAATCAATAATGTTTTAGGCTGCTGAGCTTGCAAGACGCGAAGTCGCTCGATCAGGGCATCCGAGACTACACCGTATGTGTAGTCAGAGACAATAACGAGGTCGCAACGTAGAAATTCGTGTTCCAGATGCGCGAGAAGGCGTTCTTGCGCCTGCTGTGTGTAGTGGTGAGTCTCTTCATCATCGAAGCGCACGACATATTGACCGTCAGCCAGAATGCGCATTTTGTGCAACGTACTGGCCTGTTCATCCTCAACCAGCCAGCTGTCATCCACGCCACTGACTCGTAAAGTGGAACGTAGCAATGTTCCAGCACTGTCGTTTCCAATAATACTCAGGAAGACAACATCGGCATCCAGTGCCCGTAGATTAGCGGCAGTGTTGGCTGCGCCACCGGGTGCGCGTCGCTCAGATGTTTTCCGCACAACCGGTACCGGCCCCTCGCTGCACAGGCGAGCGGCGCTACCCTCGAGGTAGGTATCGAGCATTGCATCGCCTATGACCAGCGCCCGGATATGCCGAAAACGCCTGACCAGTTCAACCGCAGTTGTTGTGAATACCATGAAAGACTTCTCCTCGTTGCATCCCTGCTGAGTGTAACTAGCTCGGTAGAGCGTCAGAATAGTCTGGGGGACTATTGCAGGGATGAATTGGTAGCCCCTGTGCCTAACGGATCGAGGAATACGCCTCGTACCATGTGCGTGGGCAATAATCCATTTCCACCGTCGGGCCAACATGCTCACAGGCGGCGATGATATTCAAGGCATGGCGCGTATCGCGTGCGACATAGCTGGGACAGCGTACTTGCTGCTCAGGCAGGTGTTCTGTCCCTAGATCAACTAAGATGGTGCGACACCCCGCTCTATTACCTGCCTCAACATCATCAAGAATATCGCCCACGAACCATGAATGTTCAAGATCAAGATCAAACTCACGCGCCGCCTGGAGCAACATCCCCGGTTGTGGCTTGCGACATTTGCAGTGGATAGCGAGTTCTGGTATCACTCCCTCTGGATGATGCGGACAATGATAAATGCCGTCAACATGTACGCCCATACGTGCCATTTCCTGTGTCAGGTAGGCATGCATGCGTTGCAAATCCACCTCGGTAAAGTAGCCACGAGCGATACCTGCCTGATTAGTAATAACCACCACACGCAGTCCCGCGCCTTGCAAGGCGCGTAAAGCAGGCCCAATACCGGCATAGAGATGCAGTTGCTCAGGACGCGAAGGGTACTGTCTGGGATGAACCAGCGTGCCATCTCGATCAAGAAACAATGCACGCGATCCCCTTTGTTGACTCATTCCCCACTCTCTCTCCCTTCTATTTAAACTTAGCAATAGTATTACCTTTATTATGCTTCAATAATATGCTATGGCAATTGCTGTTGCGCTTTACACAGGCGCGTTCATTATTGTGACTTTGACATATATACAGTAACAGTAAACAAAATCGCTGGAATTTGGCAAGTGAACAATGACGTTCTAAGGATATTCTAAACTGGAGGAAGAGAAAAATACGCCTTTTGACGTATGGCAACACACCATTTTCTCTGCTAAGCTTATTTGGGGGTATAGAAGGAAGGTTAATGCATATGGCAACTTTTCAACGTTGGCAAGTTTGTGTCATATTTGTATGCATCTTTATTCTTGCAGGTTGTGGCACAGGCAGTCCGGGCAAGTCTGCTCCCGTGTGGGTGGCGACTGCGAATGCTTCTTTACCTGCAATGAGGCCCTTTCCAAACGCAACGGCTCTGGATAGCTACCTGAGCCATCTGGTTGCGACCGGCGTTTTGAGTGGCTCTGTGCTGGTGCAACAAAACGGTATGCTGTTCAATAAAGGCTATAACCTGGCGGATGTGGATACGCAGATTCCCAACACTCCACAAACCCGCTTTCGTATTGGTTCCAATACCAAACAATTTACCGCGATGGCAATCCTGATCTTGCAAGAACATGGCAAACTGCACGTGCAGGATCACATTTGCCGCTATATCCCCACCTGCCCCGCGGACTGGCAGCCCATCACTATTGCACAACTGTTGACGCATAGCTCCGGTATTCCAGATTACACCAACTTTCCAGATTTCGTGTCCACATGGACGCAGCCAACCACACCCGAAGCACTTGTCGCACGCTTCAAAGATATGCCGCTCGATTTCACTCCTGGCTCGGTCTTTCGCTATAGCAATTCCGGCTATGTCTTGCTGGGCTACATTATCGAGCGTGTCTCAGGGGAGTCGTATACCACGTTTTTACAGCAGAACATTTTTGCTCCTCTCAAAATGCACAATACTGGCTATGATACCACCTACCCTGCCTTGCCGCAGCATGCCACCGGCTACTACGCGAACCGTAGCACACCCGCTCCGTATGATATGTCGGTTCTCTACTCTGCCGGTGCCCTGTATTCCACCGTAGAAGATTTATACCTCTGGGATTCGGCATTGCTGGCGGGAAAACTCGTTTCGCATCAGACGCTGGATGCCATGTTCACCATGCACATGCCATGTCCGCCCTCCGGACCTGGCGGTTGTTTGCTTTCAACAGACAAAGGCTACGGCTATGGCTGGTTCATTGGCTCGGAACCGCAGGGAAAACTTATCTATCATGTAGGCCGCATTGACGGCTTTGTCACCTTCAACGGTTTCTACCCCGACCGCCATTTGATAGTCGTGGTGCTGAGCAATTGGGAAGCCACAAATGTACTGAAAATTGGTCTCACATTAGCCTCAATGGTCTAAGTCGGGCTCGATTTATCGCGCCCTCCTGGCACGAGCGCAGCAATGTGCCAGTCAGCAATTCCCAGTTTCATTTGTTCATCTGCATAAGCCAGTCCGCCTTCCTTTTT
>DATGJV010000442.1:0-6719 GCA_035295005.1 Ktedonobacteraceae bacterium
GTAATGATTCAGATGGTGCTAACCGCTCCTCAACCAGATCACCTGACCAGCGGCGCGTCTTCACCGTCTCCTGTCGCCACTGCCCGACGATTGCGCCCGTCTCGCCCAGAATATACCATTTCGGCTTCATCGCTGCCGCGATATCCGAATGGGTAAATTCGGCTTCCTGCCCGTTGGCGAAACGTACATAGACGCTGGAATGATCGGCGTTTGTCACATCGTGCCAGACCCGCTTATGCTCAATGCCTCGCACGCTTACCACCCGGTCAGGTATCAATTGCAGTATCCAATCCAGGTAATGCGAACCCCAATCATAAAAAACGCCGCCCGATATCGGCTCGTGTGAATGCCAGTAATCGCACGGGTGCGCATAGCCACCAATAAAGGTCTCCATATGAAAGACAGGACCAATCGTGTTGTTCTTGATAGTCTGCTGAATCGCCAGGTAATCCGGGTCCCAACGGCGACATTGATAGACCGTCAACGCTCGTTGCTGCTCCTGTGCCAGTTGAATCATGGCATCTGCCTCACCGCCAGTCAAACAAAATGGTTTTTCGGAGACGACATGCTTACCAGCTTGCAACATCTGCATGGCAATTTCCGCGTGTGTACTGGGCGGCGTCGAGATAATCACGAGGTCAATGGTCGGATCGCTCATAACCTCTTCCAAATTAGTGCAGGTACGCACGGCAGGGAAAGCTTCACGAGCCACAGCCAGCCGTGACTCATTGTGGTCACACACCAGCGCGTATTCCAATCCCGGCACATTGCTGATTGCCGTGCCATGCTCAAAGCCAATCGCCCCATAGCCGATCATCGCCACCCGTGCCGCCTGCTCATCAGTCTCTACACCCGAGGCATAGCGTATCGCCCTCCCTATCATCTGCTGAAACACAGGGTGCGATTGCGACGACCCGGTACTCCCCAACGTGGTACAAAAAACGCGCCCCCGCCCATACGTGCGTGTATAGGCCAGCGTATGCGCGACATAGTGCCACGTAGTACGCCATAGTATCTCGGCATCAGCTGGAACGATATCCAGCAAGTAGATCGCTTCTTGCACTGCGAAAGCGACATCAACACGCCGCGTAATATAGTGATCGGGCGTGGCTACTCGTGCAATAATCTCACTTTGCGGAGTACACCGCCCATTAATATGCCCCAATACCTCACCCAGTATGGCATATTCGTGGTACGCCTCTGCCGCATTGCCCACACATACCAACCCTCCACCACGCCTTACAAAATCTGCCAGCAATGCCTCCTGCTGTACAGAAATCGGTCCCCTATCACCATCCAGCACAACCACTTGCCCAGGTGCCAGGTACTGAAAAGCATCTGGCGTCGAGATTACTGAAATACCTTCCACGTCAAACATGAACGATTTTGCTCCTGATTCCGTAGGGACCGATTGCTCGCGTCCGCGTCCTTTATCCGCACCCATCATCCACTTCCATCACCCAACAATGCATCTCTTCTACTATTCTAAATGATGGTATCCGAACTGACGCAGACAACGAACGCGAACGCGATAAATCGGTCCCTACAGTTACTTAAACGTTGTGATAATGCGGGTGTTCGTGCGAATGATCGGGCCAGTGCTGGTGCGTATGGGTGTGCATTGTACCAGCATGGGGCAATTCCTTTGCGCTATGCGTATGCGTACCCTCAAGGTGGTGTACGTGGTCATGACCGCGCCACATCTGTTGTGGATTAAAGTTGGCAACCAGTAAGCTTTCACCGTGATGCCAGCGATCACGGAAGATATCGTAATTCTTCTTGCTCTTCGTCGTGCGCTCATCCTCACTCAAACTGTACCATTCGCGATGTGGGTGCTTCTCAACGCGCTCCGCGACAACAGGAGTTGTCACTACCCGATAACCGGATGTCTTGAAGAAGAAACTGAAGTAGATATCCATCAAACGGTAAAAGCGAAACTTTTCATCAATCCAGCCCACTTCCGGCAGCAGTTCGCGCCGGAATGCCATCAGATAGCCCTCGATGGCATCAGCATCCGTCCCAGTCGCCTCCTGAAATTCGCGCAGATCACTGCTTACCAATCCGAACGGTCCGGCAACCCCGACGCTTTCATCAGCCAGAGTTTGCTCTAACGGCGTCCAGATATCGCCTGTCACCTCAATTGAGGTATCCATCAAGATAATAGAGTGACCGAGGCTGGCTCGCATAGTCGCGTTACGACCGGCGGCAAAGCCCATATTGTGGTCAGCAAACAACACCTGTAACCCAATGTGTTGTCCATCCTCACCTGTGAGATTGTCGTTACGCGCCAGTTGTTGGAGAAATGGCAGCGTATCATCGGTCGAGCCGTTATCTATAATCACCAGTTCGAGCTTGTGCTGGCTGCCATGAAGACATATGCTCTTGATACAGCGTTCCAGGTCTTCGCGGCTATTGTGCGCCAGCAAATTGACCGAAAACTCGTACTGGTCGGACTGCCGCGTGCTATCAGTGACACCGCTCGAACTGGAAATGATGGTGAACTCATCCTCCGGTCTGCGTGGCAGTACCAGCGTGCCATTGCGCGTATCCCGCACATCGTACCCCTCGGCATGCAACTCGTTGCGCACATTATCTGCCTGTGGATAATTGCTATGCTGCCGCAATCCTTCGCGTTCGCGTACCTGTCCCGCTATTTCAGTTGAGACCGATGCAAGGTATGTTTGTGGGTCTAGCTTTTTCTCTGGCCGGTCGCTCTGCAAATATCCTCGCAAATCAAAGCCCAGAATGCGGTCAGCATCCAGCAGCAAGCGTATCCTCGTCGTCGCATCATACTCGTTCGAGCGCAACATGCCCCATACAACCGCCATCGCACGCGGAATGTTCAGATCGTTCTCGACCTCTCGCAGGAATGCGTCACGCCAGGGGCTATTTTTCACTGGCTCCTCTGTGAAGACATGCGCTCTATCCGATGCCAGGTACAATTGATAGGCCATATCACGCAAGCGTTCCAACGACGTTTGCGCCGCCTGCAATGCGCGGAACGTGAAATTCAAACGACTTCGATACAATGCGGTTGTATAGAAGTAGCGCAAAGCCATCGGGTCGAAGCCCCGCGCCTCAATTTCCGAGCAGGTGTAGGCATTGCCGGTAGATTTCGCCATTTTCTGTCCATCGGCGAGCAGGTGTTGTGCGTGTACCCAGTAATTGACGAAAGGTTCGCCCGTAAAGCCCTCGCTCTGCGCAATTTCATCCTCGTGATGCGGGAAGATATTATCCACGCCGCCTGTATGCAAATCGAAATGTTCACCGAGATACTTCATAGACATGGCGCTGCACTCGATATGCCAGCCGGGGAAACCACGTCCCCACGGACTATCCCACGCCATCTCACGATCCGGCTCGGCTGGCTTCCAGAGCGGGAAGTCCTCTGGATTATGCCGGTCTCGATCTACCCCCTCGCGCACACCCGCCAGCATATTCTCCAACTGATTGCCGGAAAGTTTTCCATAGCCGGGGAACCGCTTGATATCATAATAGACATAGCCATTGACCTCATACGCGATGCCTTTTGCCAGCAATCCCTCGATGATCGTAATCATCTCAGGGATATGCTGCGTGGCCCGTGGGAAAATATTCGCGGGCAGAATATTCAGTTTCGCTTCGTCCTCGTGGAACGCATCCGTATAAAACTGCGCAATCTCTAACGAAGTTTTGCCCTCTTTGCGTGCCTGTGCCAGCATCTTATCTTCGCCGCGATCCACCATCTCCTGTCGCATATGCCCCACGTCGGTAATATTTTTCACATGCAGCACATTATAGCCGCGATACTGGAACGCCCGCCGTATCCAGTCCGCCATCGTAAACGTGCGCAAGTTTCCGATGTGAATATAGCGGTAGACTGTGGGTCCGCACGAATACATTTTGATCGTATCAGGTTCTAAAGGAACAATTTCTTCGACTCGTCTTGTCAGGGTATTGTAGATTTTCATCGCCGTTTGTATGACCTCTCAACACAGTGTATGTCTATTCTGTCTCTTACTATGTATACGTCAACCAGCCCTTTATAGTATGAACATATCTCATCGTGTGTCAAGGATATTTAACCTGCTTGCTGGCGAGATTTCAGAAAATGCAGCAAATGGCGTGAATGGCTCTGCCATTCACGCCATTTGCTGCATTTTCTGAAATCTCGCCAGCGTTCTCTATTGTGTCATTTCTCGCACGATTTGTTGCACGTGAGCACCGTTGGCTCGCCCCTTCGTCTCCTTCGCGGCAAGCGGCATCACCTTTTTGAACTCTTTCCCGTGCAGTTCAATCAACTTCGCTACAACGTCCCGCAATTCATCTTCACTTAACTGTGTCCCTTGCAGGTATGTTGACAGGATATCTGCCTCTTTCTGCTCTTTCTCCGCCAGTTCTGGACGCTTGCCCTGCTTATACAGCTCTATCGCCTGTTGCCGTTTCTTGATCTCTTGCTCCAGCACACGCAACGTGTCACCCTCCGTCAAGGGTTTGCCATATTCCGCGTTCTTGCGGTCGGTGCGTGCCACTTCTAGATTATGAATAGCGCCCAGCGTCATACGCAACGTGTCCAGTCGCAGTTGGTCGCGTGCGCGTTGCGCGTCCTTAATATCATTACGCAATTTCTGCTCTAACGGAAATTCCTGTCGTGCCTCTGCCATGATACTGATTCCCTCCTTATAATAATGAGTGTGTGAGATGCTTTAATAGTATACTATGTATATGCCAGTTTCTGTACCGGTTTATCTTGCAGTTACCGTTTTCGCCTTTATCCGAGAGAATGGGTTGCTGTACAGAACATGACCCACATTTCTTGAAGTACCACGTTGCTTGAATTTTTAAGGAGAGGAATATGAAAGAATTTCAGGTTGATGGAAGAACCAGCAATGGCTATCTGGCCGTTCCCGCACAGGGTAGCGGACCAGGAGTGCTGGTCTTGCATGCATGGTGGGGGCTGACCGATGTCTTCAAACAGGTCTGCGACCGGCTCGCGCAAGAGGGCTTCGTAGCGTTCGCACCCGACCTTTACCAGGGCAAAACGACCGCGTCGGTTGAGGAAGCTGAAGCGTTGGTCAAGGCGCTGAATCAGGACGCGGAACGGGTGAGCGATGATATCGCGAAGGGGGTGCAGTTCTTGCGCCAGCACGAAGCGACAAATCTTGCGAACGGTCACAGCAAACTCGCCATCGTCGGCTTCTCGCTGGGAGGTGCCTACGCGCTGGACACCACCGTCACCATGGCCGAAGAGATTACAGCTGTCGTGATCTTTTATGCCACTTATTCCGGACTGGACTATAGCCGAGCTTCGGCTGCATACCTCGGCCATTTCGCGCAGAATGACCCTTTCGAGCCAGCTGAATCGGTCACGGAAATGGAGCAGGACCTCCGGGCTGCAGGAAGGCCAGCCACTTTCTATACGTATCCAGGGACCAAACATTGGTTCTTCGAGGAGAATCGCCCTGAGTATGACGCCGATGCTGCTCGCCTTGCCTGGGAGCGGACCATTGCGTTCTTGCACGAGCGGCTTGATTAAGTGGACATGGACACAATCAGACAAGCACGTGAAACGTGTATCAGTATGATAACTGGAGGTGTATAGACAGAGTGCCATTGAGGGAACCTCTGATTGGGTCCCCTGGGCGAAAGCCGATGAGAATAGGGAATAAAAGCGCGGGACATGCAAAAGCAGTTTAAAAAATTACATTGGTAATAGGGAACAGGGGCCGATCAATCGGCCCCTACATTTCCATTGATTTCACTTATTTGATATGTTGAGACAACAGCGCGGGCCTTACCGCTATCTATCATGGTATTGCCATGATTAAAAGGAATTTGGAATAAAATTGTGCTGCACATCCATAACAGGCTCTTATAGACAGAGAAGGCATCAATCTAGCGGCCTGGGAGCGCACTATGACGCTGACAACAATACCCCCGATAAATGCCACTAGCATAAATCCGATCGCAATAAACCAGAAGACAAACATTACCTGATACGTCTCCAGAAGCGGATTAGCACGAATCATATTTGGATATTTAGCATATGGCGAACGCATTATCTCCTCCTGAGAACAGGCTTCACATCATTTTTCGATGTACTTCCTGAACCATACCGTTTCCCACGAATCGGGCAAACGGAGTCTGTTGAAGCTCTCATTTATTAAGCACGTACCAGAGAAAGTCAAGGAGACAATATCAGGACGGTCAACCTGCCACGAGGCAGGTTGACCGTCCCTGTTTATTCAGCCACTTTATCTTTTACATGCATATTCAAGAAACGCGCAATCGCCGGGTACGCTACCAACCTGTTGGCGCGTTTAATCAGGCCATGTCCCTCGTCCGCGAAACGCAGATACTCTACCGGAACATTGCGCTGTTGAAGCGCCGCTACGATTTGTTCTGCCTCCCCTACCGGAACACGCGGATCATTGGCACCATGTACGACAAAGAGGGGGGCCGTGATGCGGTCTACGGAACGTATTGGTGAAATTTGCTCCAGGAATTCGCGGTCATGCTCAAGGCTACCATATTCCGCCTCGCGATTCTTGCGCCGCCACGGCCCCGTATTCTCCAGGAACGTCACGAAGTTGGCGATACCCACAATGTCCACGCCCGCCGCCCAGATTTCGGGATACGTCGTCACCGCCGACAATACCATAAAGCCGCCATAGCTGCCGCCCATTATCGCTATCCGTTGTGGGTCAGCAATGCCGCGCTCACTCAACCACATAGCCGCG
>DATGJV010000443.1:0-3473 GCA_035295005.1 Ktedonobacteraceae bacterium
AGGAGATGCCCCGCCTGCGCATCGCTGGACGGTGGCCCATGAAAGATGTCGCTCAATCCCCCATTTTGAATCCACTGGTCCAGGCCAGCCCCACCAACAATGCCCAGTCCCGCCAATCCTGCCACCGACGCCCCAATGAGCGTCCGACGTGATACACGCCGCTTCGCCAGTGCAACTGGTGATACAGGCGGCGTTGGGGGAATCACCTGCCCACTCGTGGGCAGTGGCGCTGTATTGCCTGTATATTGATGTTGCGGCTCCGTTGGTTGATTATTTATATCCGCATCCATAATGTTCACCTTATCTCTGTGGGACACTATCAATTGCGCCCCGTGGACATTCTGCGTTTGCAAAGAGGGTGTCATGAATGTCACCCCTACATGGTGGGCGCTATGAATTGCGCCTCTACACAATGGTATTCTAACATCCTGAACTCAAGAAACTATCAAGAGTAGTTCAATGTTTGTTCTATTTCCTCTCCCCTTGCCCAATTCATGGCGGTTGATGTACACTAGACCTATGCAAACGAATACGAATCTTGAACCTGTAGCTATTGATATTCAAGCTGATAGAGCTGCTCAAGCTATAGCAACGCTAAAATATACACGGCGCTCTCTTTTTCTCCCGTTCGCACTTTTTTTCGCGATGATAGGTGCAATTTTCTTGTTAGACGCCGTATTGCCTTTAGAAGGACTCTGGTTCCACAATGTCCTGTTAACGCAGGTCGGTCCGTGGTTTCAGTGGCCCGCTACCCTGTTATTCCCAGGATGGAACGTTACCGCGCCACTCCCTTATGCCAACCCTGACTACAGCCCGCCCATCGCGCTTGGCTGGGAACAGATTCCTTTTTTGCTGGCAGCTTTTCTGGCTGTCTTTCTTGTCTACCTGCTGGCAATCCGCCGTCTGCCGCGTCACGTCACCTACCGTTACATCCTTATCAGCACCGTGATTTTCGGCATCATGTACATATTAATTCCTGTCGCAACTTCGCCTGACCTGTTCTCTTATATCGGCTACGCACGCATGGGCATTATCTATCACCTCAACCCGCTGACCACGTTGCCAACCGCTATTAGTAATGACCCATCGTTCTTGCACATCTACTGGACAGACCAACCATCGGCCTATGGTCCTACCTGGGCATTTATCAGTAGCTTCTTACAACTGGTCACGCTGCCCTTCGGCAAGCAATCTCTTTTACCAATGGTCATGGCGCTGCGCCTGCTGGGGTTGGCGATGCACCTTTGCTCCACTGCTCTCATCTGGTCAATCAGTGGCTACTTACAACGCATTGACGGGCGTATTTCTCTGCACAGGCGCAAACTCGCCACCCTCGCTTTTGCCTGGAACCCTTTGTTGCTCATCGAGGCATGTACCAATGCACATAATGATGCCACCTTGCTTGTATTCATCCTGCTCGCGCTCTGGTTCCTTGTTCGTGCAGCCCAAAACGGGGAATATGCGAATATGCGACGTGGCCTCGTACCAGCCGTAATTATGCTGGCGCTGGCAACCTGCCTGAAAATCAACACCGCATTGTTAGTACCCGGTCTGCTATTCTTGCTCTGGAACCAGCAACCGCGTCGTCTGCGACCCATTATCTACGCCATATTGCTCTACGGCGGCATTATCCTCTTGCTCTATGCCCCATTCTGGCAAAACGGCACGATTTTAGCCGTCGTGCGCGACAACCCCACATCCCATCGCAACATCAACTCACTGCCTGAGTTTGTCACCGCACTCTTCAACGGCATTAGCGGGCTATTCGGGTTTAGCAGTCCACTGGTGGAAAATCTGACACATCTGTTCAGTCTGGGTATCTTTGTCATACTCTACGCATGGCTCTGCTGGCATTCCATACATCAACCCGCGATTAAGTTGCAAAACGTTCCCGACCTTGTTCGTTGGATGGCACTTATCTGGTTGCTCTATTGCTTTGTTGGCGCACCCTGGTTCTGGCCCTGGTATCTCGTTACCTTCTTCGGACTTTACGCGCTGGTTGAGTCAACACCATCCCCGGTATCCTCGCAGGGAAAACTATTCTTTAGATTTCTCAGCGTGCAGAGCGTTCAGCGCATTCCGCTTGCAGTTCGCCTCCTGGCGTTCAGCATGCTCAGCATCAACTGCTTCTACATCTGGGGTATCCACTCCAGTTATATTCCTGGTCTCTCCGATTTCAGTTGGTCCTTTCTGCGCGGCCCCTGGGCATGGGCGCTTCCTTTGCTGGCCTTCTACCCCTATCTCTCTCGAAAAATAGCGCAAAGGTACCATACACAAAACATAACAGCACCCGAATAGAAAGAAGAAAGAACCGATAATCTATGTCACAACAAACGGGGAAAACAAAGAATCATAGAAAACGCTGGCTTATTTCACTTCTGCTTATCATTTCCGTACTCTTACTCATAAGCGGCGGTATCTGGACGCTAGTGAGTAAATCACATGGTTCCAACAACACACCTTTGCACACGAATAGCTCCACGCCAAATAGCCCTGGCCCTACACCTGACTGGACAAGCGGCATACAAATACCCGGTGGCACAATTTCTCCACTGCTCTTCGGCACAAATTTGAGCCTGTATGATAGTAGCGACCAGTTCCTGAATTCCCAGCAGACTCAGACGCAGCTGCAACATCTCCATATGCGCATCATTCGTATGCCGGTGCGGGACTCGCTCTCGAACCAGACGGAGATTCAGGCCGCTATAGCGATACGCAATGTGCAGGCTATTCCACTTGTTATTCTACGTGGAGATGTTGACGCTCAGGTACTCACGGACGATACCCGTATTGTGAACGACATGAATACGGTCTTTGGCAACGGCCTTGTCTACTATGAATATGGCAACGAGGAAGACCTGCTCGGTGTCAATGCTTCCAGCTATGTAGGCTCGTGGAACGCAGTCGTGCCGCAGCTCAAACATATTGCCCGGCATGCACAGTTCATCGGCCCAGTTCTCTCCAAATACGACCGTGACTACCTGACAACCTTTTTACAGCAAGCAAAGCCCCTCCCGGCCGCGATTAGCTGGCACGAATATACCTGCGACGACTCCTGGTCAAATGACCTCTGCATTGCACGCATTGATCACTGGACAAATCACATTTCGGACGCCCGGCAGACGATGGCGGCGACTATCCCCACAACCTTACCCATCATGATTACCGAATGGAATTACGCCCCCAATGCGCAAAGTGGCGATGGTAAAATCAATAACAGTAGTTTTATGACAACCTGGACAATCAAAGCGATGGAGACGCTGGCGGCAAATCATGTCTTTGCCTCTATGCAATATACCTGCACTAACTCCGTCTACGCCCTCGTCAACGGCGATAATACGCTCACCGCGCAAGCCATGACCATGCAAAAGCTCTATCAGCAAATGGTTGTTGAAGGGAAATCACCATCATAAACGAAAAGGCCGGTTGACCGCTCTCAGCGCCGATCATTGGCGCTGAGAGCGGTCAACCGG
>DATGJV010000444.1:0-7525 GCA_035295005.1 Ktedonobacteraceae bacterium
TGATATCTCTCTCCTATCTCCTTTGTCATCGCTGAGTTAGTGGACCGCTTTGAATGTGATGGGCATATGTTTGACACCATAGAGAATGTAGCTGTCGGTAGCTTCCAATGCTCTATCACGCTTGCGTTGAATGTCTTGCAAGCGTTCGAGCATCACTTCAAAGGCAATGCGGGCCTCCAGACGTGCCAGGGGCGCACCGATGCAGAAATGGATGCCGTAGCCGAAGGCGAGATGCCGGTTGGGCGTGCGTTGGAAATCAAAGGTTTCCGCGTTGGGGAATTGTGCCTCGTCGTGGTTCGCGGAGCCTATCCATGCCGTCACCATCTGGCCCTCGCGCAGTTCTTTACCACCGAGAGTCGTGTTTTGCGCAACGATGCGATGCATCAATTTGACGGGCGAACGGAAGCGTAAAACTTCTTCGATTGCATCGGGGATCAGCGCGGGATTGGCACGCATTTGCTCTATGGCTTCGGGATGCTCATCAAAACTCCAGGCAGCGTTGCTGATGAGATGCGTGGTTGTTTCGTTGCCAGCGACCAGCAGGAGAATGCAGAAGCCCAGTAGTTCTGTCATTGATAGATGCTCGCCATCAATTTGAGCATGCATCAGGTTTGAGATGAGATCATCCTGCGGATTTGCGCGGCGGTCTGCAATCACCTGCAAGAAGTAGGCAGCCATTTCGGCCTGTGGGTTGCTGCCAGGTGTATGGGTTGCGCCAACCAGTTCGTCGGACCAGTGTTTGAAATTCGCACGGTCTTTGTGTGGAATGCCGAGCATTTCCGCGATGACCGTCACGGGTAGTGGGTTTGAGAGATCGTCAATGACATCCATCTCCCCTTTTGCCGCGACTGTATCCAGCAAGTCGTTGACGATTGCCGTGATGCGTGGGGTCAGTTGGGCGATGGCACGTGGTGTGAATGCCTGTGTGACCAGCGAGCGCAATTTGCGATGGCGCGGCGGGTCAGTACTGATAATGCTGGCACCAATAGGGTTGCCGTTCGTTCCCATGTATTCCGATGAGAATGTCGTATGCTCTGAAAGCACACGCTGGACATCGTTGTAACCAAACACGCTCCAGCGATCAAATTGACTGTTGAAGGCCACAGGGTCCGTCTGGCGCATAGTCTGATACCAGGGAAAAAGGTCAAGTGTCTGAGCCATGAAAAAGTTTCTATCTTTCTCGTTAACATTGTCGTTTGTTTGACGTAAGAGAAATACCCTTACCCTGCTATTGTACGCGATGAAGGGAAGGTTTGACTACAATGCTAGAGACATTATGCGCGGCAGTGCCGCGCATAATGTCTCTAGCATTGTAGTCAAACCGCTTATATTTTTCTGGTACCGACGCCATCTGACGCTTTATTAGCGTCATCTGTGACTTCATCACTTGTCTGGGATAACTGCCAATCTCCTATAAGCTGAGAGGAAGCCGAATGCGGTTCTTTTTTTTGCTCAGTCCAGGTACCAAGCGTGACACGAGCTTGAAAATTCACTACGAGAGAATCTCTTTCAATCTCATAGTTGCTGAGCTGTGCAAAAAAATGAACTGCACTCGAAGAATCCTGTGGAAGTCCATTGGATTGCTCTACTTTAAGCTGGGGGGATGCAACTGGATGACCACTTTCAGCAAGATTACTGAGAGGACGCCGGTGAATAGCCGCTTTCAGCGCATCTATAGTTTGTCCCTTGACGAACCAGGCGATACCAAAGGCTTCAATCGCTACAAATTCAATGATGAGGATCGGGTGATATTGATGATGCCATCGGCTGTCTGCAAGGTATGGGACAAAAAGAATAATAGCAGCAAGCACAATACATACGAACATGCTAACACTACAACTCACGTAGACTATATTTCTAGTTCGCTTTTGTTTTCTATCCTTATCCGATACAGTAGCCTGATCTGGATTTTTTCTCGTAAACAGAAAGCCCGCCATGATAGCGAGTGCTACGAGAAATCCTGTCGCAAACGAAAAGTGAACCTTTCCAATTATTTCCTGTGGGTCAGTAGGACCCAAATCCGGAGGGGTTGGAAAGAGAGAAAGGCCAATTGCACAGACACCTGCAATATTGCTAACAAGGTTATCCAGACGATCATATTGATAGCATATGAGGAAAACACCAACAGCCCACAGGCTGCCAACAAAAATGTTGCCCATCACGCTATAATAGTAGGCACTTATAGAATCCGAAACTTCGAATCGACGGTTCAATATAATTGTTCCAATGACAAGAGCGAGAGGTAACACCACGCCGATAAAACCAATGAATCTTCTCAAAAAGAGGTACGACCGAACGAGAGGTTGAGAGCCTGGCGTTGTTACAAACGCCCATTTCATGAACGTCTCGTAGCAGTTAAGGAAAAAACGTTGAACCTGACTCTCTGTTGGTAATGAAGTGTTTTCCATCTTGTTCTCCAATTCCTGGGAAGAAATGTTTATTTCCCTGTTTATCTGCAAATGAACTCCAAGATTTCGAAAGAGGTGCTAAAACATTTTATGGCTTAACACCTCTTTCGATTTTTCAGCGAGTGATGATCAAATGTATTTAGGGCTCGATGCCCTCTTTGAAAAACTGAATGGTTGGGAACTCAACAAAACCAGCTATGGGACCTGGTCTGAAGCCGCCGCCTCTCATCGGGCAGTTGGTGAGGTAGGTAATGCCTACGACAGCCTTATAAGGCGTTCCTCCATCTCCTACCGTAACCTTGTTGGCTGGAATTGAGAAGCGTGTCCTGTAGTAGCCATCGCCACATGGGTCGAGGTCTATGAGTCCCCGGTCATTTTCCAACTCCAGATCATCGCCACTCAGTCCGATATTTTCCATGAAGAGCTTAACACGCCACTTGCCGCAGATCATGTGTTTCACGTCACCGGTCAGTTGCCAGGCAACATCAACGAACCAGGGTTCGTTGGCATCAATGACACCGACTGGATGTCGGTCATCTATCTCAAACTCCGATTCATACACGGTGGCGGCGATGCGGCCCTTGAGATAGGGATACAGGTCCGTTTCTATTTTCCCCTGTCTTGCGTAGCGATTGTCAAGCACGTTGTCACTCCCTGTTGGTGTACCTGCACCATTCGTTGGTGCACCTGTTTGTTTTGGCATTGTTGTAGCCATGATTCGTGTCCTCCTTCTTAGTAGTTTTTGAAAATCTTCCAGATTCTCGACTATCATGTTACTTTTCTCTCCATATAAGAAAAGCGTTATTCACAGTATACTTGTCTGAGATGTAAAACATAATCGTATTTTTACAATCATTCAGGGATTCTTTTGCTACGTAGTAACTACCGTGTCCTCTCCTTCCAGCGTATTCAGAAATACGTGGTGAAATACGTGGTTCATCGGATGCACAGCAATAGCAAAGAAGGTAAACTTGAATTGAAAGTGTTCAATCTATTGAAAAAGACTGTCTATAGTCTTTGCGGTCGTTGATTTTATGTTTAGGCAACACCGGGAAGGAGGCATTATGGTAAGAATAGCTCTTTACTCATCTGAGTTAACTGAACGTGACGTACAGATATTGCGCCTGGTTGCACATGGACTGACTGACGTCCAGATTGCCGATGAACTGGGATACGCGGATCGCACAATCAGTTCATATCTCACGCTGATCTACAGAAAGATTCAGGTTTCTTCGCGCACTGCCGCGGCCATGTATGCTATCAGGCAGGGTTTCATAGAGATCGAGAAGCCTTGATCCATCCGTTTAAGGATGGCAAATTACCGTAATATTACGATTAATTTTTGGGCAGTGAGAAGCGTATACTATGAACAATACTTTTCACACTTCGGTAGAGGGGAGCCTATCGAGCGTGTTGATTAGTAAGAGGAGTGAAATAGTTGGTTACGCGACCAGATTTGGCAGGGCTGCGAATCAAGGACGCTACTGGCCCCTGGGTCTATCTCATCGACGATGATGGGACAAAGCGCCGTATTCCAGATACACCGACTTACGATAACCTGTTCCGTGACTGGAATGGCATAGTGAGTATTGCCGACGCGGATACTATTGATGAAGGAGCAGATATCACGGTCGGAGCTATACTGGCAAAATCCAATCAATTTGCCAACGTCTACCTCGTTGATAACGGCACAAAGAGAAGGATCACCAGCCCTGCGGTTATGGACAAGTTCTACTTTGCCTGGGATAAGATCTATGTGATTCCTGAAGTCGTACTCGCCTCCATTCCGAATGGAACCGGCATTGTGTAGACTTGATATATGCAAAATCTTGATCACCCGTATTACCTCAGGTATACTTCAAAGGAGAAAGTCATGTCAGGACTTCTAACGGACAAAGGAAAGGTTATGCGAAGACCTCTAACGAACTCAGAGTGGGGCAATTTAAAAAGTCAATTTCCACAACTAGACAGAAACAATGTGACTGTCATAGATGACAGTGAAAATATAAAGAACTATAATTGTATTGCTTGGGCACTTGGATGTGCTGATAGATGGTTCGCTCCTCCCGTAGTTCTTAGTGCTTTTAAGGATTGGTTTGGGGATAGAGGCGCTTCGGCGAGGATTTCGAGTGCGAATGCTGGTATTGACGGCTGGGGACTAAAACCAGACTCTATGGAACATACCAGCAGGTCCTGGCAGAACGACAGTTGGACCTCTAAACTTGGAAGTGATCTGTGTATAACTCATGATAGACAGGGATTAACCGGTGGAGTCTATGGAAATATATTGACTTCATTTCAGCAGCTCAGGCAACTAATTCCGAAAAACCCGTTGACTGGTTTTCTATCTTCGGATGAAAAGGCAAAAATGTTACCTAAAAAATTGGCATCTCAGGATATTTCTGACGATGAAAAGCTACAATTCGAGTCTGCTTTTCAAAGTTGGAAAAGCACCTGGTTTCAAGGTAACGTGGCATTTAGCTCGTATGCGAGCAGTCGTGCTCAGGGCGACGCTTTCAAAAAATTGGTGCAGATGGATACGCGAATTAGTATTCCGTTGGTGATCGAGAAACTGGCTGACCCTGACAATTTTATATCGCTTGTGCTTCATGAGCAGTTAGAGAAACGTCCGCATTTGCTGGCACCCATTGTTCGCGGAAGCCTGGAAAGCGAGCAAGCGCGATGCCAGCGTGTAGTGAAGCTATGGTTACATCAATAGTATTGTGCTTGCGAGAATTCATGTTCCTCCCGAGACGCCAGGAAATACGTGGTCGAATACGTGGTTTAACGGATGCATAATAGCAGTAAGTAAGATAGACTTAGAAGGCTGAAAAGGTTCACGCCTGTAAAGGAAGTTACACATCTGGAAGGAGAATACAATATGAGCATTTTTAATATTGGGGGACCTAAGATCGTTGGTACGGACTTTGGAAATGGAAAAACTGTTGCGCTTAACAGTCAAAACACTTCCGCTCAAATACAGATTGCCGACGATTCTAAATACAAATGGTCTACAGAGATCATATATGCTTCTGGATCACTCGGCTGGTTGAGTTTAAATCCAAAAGCTGGCCCTCCTGGTCAAACAATAGATATCAGTGTAAAAGGAAACACAGCAGGTCTAACACGAGGGACAAGTTATATTGCCACGGTTTACTTCAGATTGGATGGCCCTTCGGACAATCATGTAGGTACGCTTGTGGTTAAATTTACCCCGTAGTAACATTTATGTATTCGGAATGAAGAAGGTGCTGCACTGAAGGGAGAAAATTCAGTTCATAAGTCTTCATAGATAGGGTAGCACCACAGCAGGAATGAGTAGACAAGGCACGGTAGCATGATACTTCACTAGAAATATCGTGCTATTGCGTCTTGTTGTCATTTATACTCTCATGTATACTTGTATTTCACTTCATACTCATGTATACTTAGCTACGGAAGAGTGTGTGAAAATCAGCAGTACCAGCACAACTTGATGGGATGTAAGAGCCAGTGCTGTAACGCCAGTGGACAGAGAAAAGTTTAGAACATCTTCATATTTTTGTCATTGTACTCAGAATGCTCATTGCATGCCCCTTTAACCTTCTTGCTTGCGACCAATTTGTAAGAGAGTTGTGTCCTCTTAACAGGAGGCCGAGATGGCGGACCGTCAGGGACAACAACTGGGGAACTATCGCTTGCTGCGCCTCTTAGGACGCGGGGGCTTTGCCGAAGTATATCTTGGGCAGCATGTTCATCTTAACAGCCAGGCTGCGTTGAAAGTCCTCCTGTTAGCCCTCAATGAAAAGGACGTTGAAAGCTTTTTAGCAGAAGCACGGATTCTGGCAAGTCTGAACCACCCGCAGATTGTGCGCGTACACGATTTTGCTGTTGAACATGGCACCCCATTTCTGGTGATGGAATATGCAGCCAACGGCACACTGCGTCAGCGTCATCCTCAGGGTACGCTCGTCCCGTCCGAGTTTATAGTTCCATATGTCCAGCAGGTGGCTTCCGCTTTGCAGTATGCGCACGATCAACGCCTGATTCACCGCGATGTCAAGCCGGAGAACATGTTGCTTGGCTCTCGCGACGAGGTTCTGCTCAGTGACTTTGGCCTCGCCATGCTTTCACCTCATACTGCAGGTCATAGTACAAAGGAGATAAAGGCTTCACTGGCAGGGACTACTTCCTATATGTCGCCTGAACAACTGCAAGGCAAGCCACAGCCAGCCAGCGATCAGTATTCGCTCGGCGTGGTTGTCTACGAGTGGCTTTGTGGAAAGAGGCCGTTCAGTGGCTCTCCCATCGAGGTCGCGATGCAGCATATCTCGATGCCCCCTCCACCCTTGCATGAGCAGCTACCCGGTATTTCACCTTCTCTTGAAGAGACGGTGATGCGGACGCTCGCTAAAGACCCACAGCAACGCTTTGCCAGCATAGAGGATTTTGCTGTTGCGCTGGAGCGGGCCTATCAATATACGTTGCAACCGCGCTCCTCCTTTGCATCCTTTGGAGGAAGTAACGCGCTTCAGGACAGCTTGAAGCCAAAACCTATGTGGAAAGTACCATCCGTCTTTACTCCATTGATTGGTCGCGATAAAGAAATTGCAGCAATCTGTGAATTGCTAAAGCAGCCAGAGGTTCGCCTGCTTACGCTGGTGGGGACAGGTGGCATTGGAAAGTCCCGTATGAGTTTCGAGGTTGCCAGGGAGATGCAATCATACTTTGCCGATGGAGTCTGCTTTGTTCACCTGGCAGCCCTACGTGAACCTCACCTGGTGGTTCCCACTATCGCCCAGGCGCTGGGCATTCAGGAAATAGGAGCGCAACCTATCCTTGAACCTGTGAAGGTCGCACTGCGCGATAAGCACTTCTTGCTCTTGCTGGACAACTTCGAACAGGTCGTGATCGGTGCGCCGGTCATAGAGGAGCTGCTTGCCGTCTGCCCTCATCTGAAAGTAGTAGTGACAAGCCGGGAAGTACTCCATCTTACTGCGGAACGTGAGTTTCCCATACCGCCGCTTGCACTACCCGATCTCAGCCAGCATTCTGGAGAGGAGGCCCTCTCTGAGTACGCCTCGGTCGCGCTTTTTATGCAGCGTGCCCAGGCTGTTCTGCCCACTTTTCAATTGACT
>DATGJV010000445.1:0-6359 GCA_035295005.1 Ktedonobacteraceae bacterium
TCACCTGTCGATCCCTTCGCTGCACTTCAATAACTTTCTCCAGCAAGGCACCCATTGGTTCTCCCTCATCCACGAAAAGGCGAATGTATCCTTCCACTTCAGCCAACAAGAGTACATGTCCAAGTACTTTCGTTGCCTTTAGCATATTATTTTGTCTCTGGTAACTAAGTGCCTGGAGCATTTGAATCTCAATAATATTCCCTATTCGCTTTGTTGCTAAAGCGACTTGTAGCAACGTATTCAGCTGGATGAGTGCTCCTTCCATATCACCCTGAGCGAGGAGTAAGCGGGCGAACGTGACATGCTCGAACTCTTGCAAGTAGCTTACATTAAGCGTTTGTGAACACATTGTAGAGATATTGGTGCATTTCTCTGCTAAACTCAAACGTACCCGATCTATCGTTAATGAAGTGAGTATCCAGGCGGGCAAATGATATTTCTGGACATACTGCTCGGCATTCCGAAGCATAGCGAGTGCGCCCGTTTTATCGTATTGTGCATGTTTTACTCGTGCAAGCCCGATATAGCCATCAACGACTCCCACTGCTTCTATTTCTATGGTTTCCTGGTGGCAGCAGATCTCGATACCTTTCATCAAGTAGTGCGTTGCCAAATCCAACTCGTTCCATTCACGGAACAATTCGCCCATTCTTACATATGCCATTCCTTCTGCTGGTAATGGTTTAGTAGCGTGTGAATGGTTATTTGTTGCAAATAGCAACAAATTTGTATACGTCTGAGTTCCTTGATGAAGTTGGCCCTGCATCACCTGAATTCGCGCTAAGCCACACATGGCAGTCAAACACATAGAAACATTGCCTGAGGCCTGAGCAAGAGTTTGAGTATCACGAAAGAATTGACTGGCTTTCTGCACATTACCGCTCAAAGCGTAAGCAACTCCCAGCGTGAGAGTAACAACACCGCGCAGGTACAGGTCATTCTCCGTCAAACACCCAAGTGCATACTCTGCTAGATTGATTGCCAGGGGAGCATCTCCTCTGGTGTTCGCGATATAAGCACGAATAGCAGCAATCTGGCCTGATATCCACTGAAACTCGCCAGGTTCTTCCGTATGAGCAATAGCGATACATACGACTGTCGGTCTGGCAATCTTCGAGTTGGTGGCACCTGCACCGATTTCGTACTCAATACTTTGAAGACAAGGTTCAACCGCTTCTATCCTCTTATTGAAAACCAGTACCCAGGCATAATAGACGCAAAGCCTGGGTCGTGAACGCACTTGTTCCCGTGGAAGGTCTTCCAGCCATTTCAGAAGTGTCGTCACCTTATTTTGCATTAGCAAGGTAAGTGCTATTCGTTCAATCAACTGTATTGCCCGCTCAAAATCTTGCCCAGCTATGGCATGGTTGATTGCCCTGACTTCTAGCTTATTCTGCTCAAACCATATACTCGCTCTGCGATGCAACTCATATACTATATCGGGAGATGACCGATGCAGTTGATGATAGAGAAAATCTCTAAAAAGAGGGTGATAGCGGTACTCCAGCCGCTCCTCGTCTAAGGGGAAGAGAAACAAACCGGCCTGTCCTAATTTTTCCAGTGCGGTCGGCTCAATATCTTGACCTGTAACAGCTTCACAGAGCGAAGTGTTCAGGTGGTTGAGAATGGACGTTTTGAGCAAGAAGGTTTGAACATCTTGAGACTGATGATGAAATACTTCTTCAGCAAAGTAATCCGAAACGTCGCAGTGGCTACCAGTGAACGCCTTGATAAAGATAGTGAAGTCTTTCTGTTTCTGTAGAGAGAGTACTGCTAATTGCAGCCCTGCTATCCAGCCTTCGGTACGTTCTGCTATTGCAGAAACATCCTCGGTCGAGAGGCCCATGCCCATCACTTCATTGAAGAAAGCCGCCATTTCCTCAGGTGCAAAACACAACTCTCCTACACGCACCTGGGTTAATTGTCTCTGGGAACGCAGACGAGCCAGAGGCAAGGGAGGCTCCCTTCTGCTGGCAATAACTATATGCATGCATAGAGGCAAATGATCAAGCAAAAAAGTGAGCATGTTATGGATTGATGGTGTTCCAATGGTGTGATAGTCGTCAAAAACAAATGCAAAGTCCTGCAAAATCGTTGCAGTGATTTCATTGATGAGTTCAGCCATGATGGTAATTGTCGGCATAGGTGACTGAGATGAAAGAAGTATCGCCAGGAGACCTTCTCCAATGCCCGCTTGAATTGTCCTCAATGCGGATATAAAACAAATCAGAAAGTTTATGGGGTCGTTATCGGACTCATCCAGTGTAAACCAGGCGCAAGGCAACTCACCTCCCAGATGATTTATCCCCCATTCGCTCAGCAAGGTAGTTTTACCAAAACCAGGAGGGGCAATTAAGAGCGTCAGTTTGTGCTGTACGCCTTCATCCATCAGACTGGTTAGACGTATCCGTGGTACAAAGTTGGAAGGCACGCTGGCAATATGCAGTTTTGTCGTGATGGCTGGATTGCGCGACAGTAGACGTGTCGAGCGATGCCGCAAATCCTGATGGGGACCTGTTTTCAACGGATGGCCGGTCATTCTGGTCATTAATGAGTGAACTCCCTCGTTCAGACGCTCTAAACTCAGTTTTTCTGATTTACCCATGCCAACCTTGCACAATTTTCCGCGATAGCGGCGGTATGCATACCAGTACGAGCTACCCTCTAGCTGTATTTTTTGCAGAGAAATAGTGCCTGAGATGTTCTCGAAGGAAAATGTGTGATGATTTTTTAACCAGGCATACCACTCAACGGAGCCGATAGAAATAGCCTGTGAGAACAAACCTTCATGAGTAGATGGTTGTAGAAAACCAAACTGAGCCTTAGGCGTGTAATGCGTCATAATCCAGAGCCTCCTATCTAAAAAGCTGCACTGATATGTTGTGATAGTGCTTTTTCAGATAGAGAAGCAAAGGAGAAAGAAACATATGCCTGACCCTGTGGACCTTCTGTCGAAATTTAGTCGGGCCGCCGTTGCATTCCAAAACCACTGTTCTTGCCACCAGGTCATGCATACTTTGCTTACGAGGCGTCACCACCACCAGGGCTATATAGACAATAAGTAAGAAATTAGCGACAATTAAACCGGGTCGAAATTTAGGCGCATCTTCTTGAAAAAGGGGAGTTGGCAGCAAGAGGGAAAGATGGGTTATCTCCCAGGGAGCTAACTTCACCATTGTTCGAAGGAGGGCCCGACCAAAACTGATACGTTGACCTGCTATGTCTGCTACTTGCAATCCCAATAATTGCTTGCCAATCGTTCCTTGCCGTTTTGACCGTTCACTTAACGTAAAATATAACCAGGTTGGCAGTGAAACGGTTAGTAAGACCCATCTTTCAATTTGTGGTCCAGTTGTAAGACGAGTAAATGAAAATTTCTTGTTTAGGGCCTGAAGGCCAAACTGGGACCCCAACACCGCTCCATAGAGGAAACCTATATCAATGAGATAGGCTCCCATACGGCAAATGCTGCCTGCGTAAGGTTGCGGGCTGTCACCGGGTCTATCCATTATCAGGACTCCTCTGAAAATAGCCATTTTCATTGGTGATGAAGAACGTTAGTACATGAAGGGACTATTGAAAATCAGCACACTACTCAAGACCTGCGTTTGATTGAAGTATACGACAAAATATGTTATCTGTCAATGTAACATATTTAATCATTTATTCATGTATTTTTAGCAGAATATGACTAAAGCTGTACAATTCGTATAGGAAGAGACGTGTATTATCTATGCTGGCACTTCTGGTACCGTTTAGAGGAACAACTACGCCTGAAGTCGTAGGCTTAATACGACTCCAGGCGTATCAAAAAACGGTCTCCATGCTGTATCCTTGCTATAGTTATGGATACCCGTCCAGAAAGGAGTAGAACCTGTGGATACTGAATTTGTGATACAAACAATTCATCTTAAGAAGTATTTTGGCTCTGTCAGAGCGGTAGAAGATGTCTCTCTCTCTGTCAAACACGCTGAGATTTTTGGCTTCCTGGGACCTAATGGAGCAGGTAAAACAACAACTATCAGTATGATTCTGGGTCTGACGCACCCTACCTCTGGAGCAGTTGAGATTTTCGGACAACGAGTCACACCGGAACAAAACCGGGTTTTACGCGGCGTGGGTACGATGGTTGGAGCGCCGGCTCTGATGCTTTCCTTCTCAGCGCGGCGAAATTTGCAGGCATTGCTGTACCTGTATCCTGATATACCTCCTAAACGCATTGACGAAGTGCTGGAGCAAGTAGACCTTACATCAGTTACCAATCGCCCGGTACATACATTCTCGACGGGGATGAAGCAGCGCTTAGGCTTAGCATTGGCTCTCCTTAACAAACCCAATCTTTTAATTCTCGACGAACCAACGAACGGGCTGGACCCGGCAGGGATGCAAGAGATCCGTCTGCTGCTGCATTCACTTTCCGAACAGGGGATCACTGTATTTCTCAGTAGCCACCTGTTACATGAAATGGAACAGGTATGCGACCGGGTCGCGGTGGTACAACAGGGGCAGATCATTGCACAGGGTACGGTTAAAGAGATGCTCGCCGGGAATGATATCATTCGTATCAGTGCGTCTGACCTGGAATCAATCTCACAGGCACTGACTTTACTTCCCGGTGCGCAGCATATACACATGAAAGGTTCCAATGTAGAAGTGCAGGGCGTTTCCAGTGAACACGTGATGTCCTACCTGGTAACGCAAGGTCTCAAGCCGAAAGAAGTTTCTGTTTACCACCCTGATCTGGAGAGCGTGTTCCTGGAACTCACGCACAAACCGGCATAAATGTATGCCGGGAGCATATTAGCTATATCTGTTCGATTAGGAGGACGCTATGTTCTGGAATGTACTCCATTTGGAAAGTGATAAAGTCTTCAGGCGTCTACTGCTCTGGGTAGGTCTTGTTATCGCGCTCGCGCCGATGATCATATTCTTGTTTATAGCGTTCAATGCCGGTCGAGGTGTTATTCCCACGAACGTTTTGATTTGGCCGGGTGGTATAGCTACTGTGCTTGCCTTTGCCAATGGGTATTTCCCTGGAGTGGGCTACGGCGTCTACCTGCTTGCTGTCGTGATAGGCATGGTAACAGCTCAGGAATATTCCTGGCGAACGATGCAATTATGGCTAAGCCATGGGATAGCTCGCCCTCTCCTCCTGGGGATGAAGTTTTTGCTCGCGCTGCTTGTCGTCATGTTGATTGTACTGGCCTTTTTTCTGGTGGGCGGTATAATCTCTATCGTTTTTGCTTACCAGCTCCAAGGGACTGTTGATTTCAGTCACGTTGATGTTCTCCAACTGCTCCTGAGCTACCTGCGAACCGTCTATGGAATGTTGCCCTATGCGGCATTGACCTTGCTTATGGTCGTGGTAACTCGTTCGGCAGCAGCGGCCATCGGCGGGTTAGTGCTGTTTATGCTGGCGATAGAACTTCCTCTCAGCCTTCTTTTGCCATTACTTGGTACGAACTATGGTCGAATTGCGCAATACTTGCCCGCTGGTCTTGCCCAGACGATGAATATCCAGAATGATATCGCTGCTAAGATGGTTGTGCAAACACTCGTCTCATCAGGTCAATCCAGCCCATTAGCGGCAGCCATCTGTATAGCAGCCTATACGCTGCTCTTCTTTGGCATAGCACTTTGGGTCTTCCAGCATCAGAATTTGACGAACTGAGCGTTTAACCGAAAACGGATGATCTGTAGGAGTGCCGTGAAAAAACCGTTTTACCTTGAAGTCTCCATTGCTTATCAATTTTCGGTTAAAATCCACTCTATATCATCTCACAGTCGGTATGCATTGGGTGCTTGCTACGTCAGCTTCCACAATATATGCTATACTGTGCGCATGAGCAATTGATTTTTGCATGACATCTTTTTTTATGAAGAGGTTTGCTATTTGAAAATAGGCTGTACGCATGAAGCTCTCCTTACGCACCTTTCAGAAACTGAAGTGGAAACTGGCATTTTCTCACGTACTCATTACTCCTCTGGTAATGCTTACCATTGAAGTTCTTCTTCTTATCATTACTTTTGTTGTCATTGAACTCTTTTTTGTTCCGCCACTGGTACTCTCAGGCCTACAACAATACCAGAGTCAGCTCAAGCCTTTTTTTGTACATAATGGCGTACCTGATCAAATGGCACTGGCTCTGTGGATAAAAACGCCGGGCGGTTTTCCTGTGGGCTATCAGCCGGATTTCCGTGCCGTGGTAGATGAACAGGGGCGAGTGGTGGTATCAACTGGCAGTAAGCCTCTCCTTTCTGGCGTGATGGTGCAAGCATTTCTCTCTGCTCAAGCAGCCACAGATCTACAACAGGTGTTGGCAGGAAAGACTGATGATCAAGGTTTGATGAGCCAGAAT
>DATGJV010000446.1:0-4161 GCA_035295005.1 Ktedonobacteraceae bacterium
ATGAGGCGAAAGGAGTCCGGGTTGAATTGCAGGATAATGGATGGTAAATTGAGCAGCCAGTTGAGATCGGTAAATGCTGTTAATGGCGCATAATAGCTGATCCATACCGTAAAAAGCGCTGCTATAGCAGTAAGAGAGATATTGATAAGATGAGCAGATGTTATACGTTTCCCTTTATGAGGCAAAGGTTGCTCGCCATCCGCTGCATACCACCTCTGATAACCAGTGAAAACATAGAAGCTAGCGATAAGCACAAAAGGAAGCCAGAGAGGAAATAAAAGATGGGTTGTCCCTAATGTATCAGCATTGGCAAGGCCGATGAAAATGGCATCTATCCAGCACGTCTCCATAGCAGCAAATAACAAAGGCAAAAGGAATTGCCCCCAGCTAGAAGGCTTTTGTGGGGGTGTTGTATCTGAAGATTGTTCCGTATCTGGCTCTATCGCGGCAATAGCCATAAGAACCCCCAACTTCAATTACCATATCAGAGACAGGTATACCATCTGCGAATACTGTTTTGTGTGAGTATATCATGCTCGACAACCGAAGTGCAGACAAACACGTGAACAAACCCGAATTGTTAGACAGTCATTGCAGCAATTCGGGTTTACACATTCGGTTAAGTTGCTACGTATTATGTCCGTCGTGTTCGCAACTATCACCGTGCATGGTGTGAGTGAGTGGAACGTCCAGGGCAGGGCTTTGTTCAAAGAAATTGTTCGGGCGCATCAGAAATCCGGCGTGCTTGACGGGCATTACCGGCCATTCCTCGATGCGGGCAATGTGATGGACGCCGAGGACATACCATCCTGTCAGGACTGTATTTTCTATTGATCGGTTCGCCCGTGTCCACGTTGGAAGCCCTGCCTCACCGGCATGCTGATTCGGATAATCTCCTGCCGGAAACTGCTCGTCTGGCGCGGAAGGCGTTACCCAGAAATGATGTGCAGTGAAAGCCGCACGCTTCATAAAACTTGAAGTGGAGCGAGCAAAGGCGGGAACGTTTTCATGTGGCAACAATTCGAAGCCGACCGGCTCTCCATTTCTGGAATTCAGAACATTCGGATTGATGAACCGCCAACTCCGTGCTGAGAAGGGATTCACATCGCGTTGCGCCTCCTGTTCAGTCTTGAAAGTTGTGGTTACGACATGAAAGGCGTTACCATAGGGAGTTTCCTCATCCCCCGTGACCGTATTCGTCTCCACTACCGAGTTGTTGAGACCGTCAATCATCGGCTCCAGGCGGAAACAGAAGAAATGCTGGTGATTGGGAGCGTACAGCCCATCGCGATTAAGCAAAACCCCGTATTTCGGCTTTTCCCCAGGCGGAACTGCCCCAATATTCATGATACCAGTCAGTTTGATATCCATCTCAATAGAACCATCCTGGCGGAAATACCAGAAGAAGCCATACTCGTAGATACCAACGGTAGTAATGAATGAAACAACCAGCCGACGGGAGCGGCGCACTTCGGTATGATCTGTACGATAATTCCAGTGCTTCCAGAGAATGCCGTCATCTTCCTCGTGCATGCAGACAGCATTCTTCAAAGTACGAACGCTGCCATCATTTTCCGTCATGTAGGCATCGAAATAGTGGATGAGGCCGAGGCAATCACATCCCAATTCGAGGGAATTCGCCAGCCAACCCACACCATACTCACCAACATCGAATGCATTCTGACGACTATGGGATGGACTCGGATCACCGTAGGGAACGACCATCTCAGCGAGCCGCAAGCTGCGGAAGAGCGGTCGGCCATCGTACAGGATGTTGTATAAAATCAGCCCTTCACGAGGCGAGAAACCGACGAGAAATTCCCACTTCTGCCATGTGACTTTGTAGTCGTCCTCGACTGTAAAACTGGGGCCATCGGGCTGCGAAATCTCGATGGGTTTGAGATCGGTGCGCAACTGTCCAACATCTTTTGGCAGATAGTTTCCCGGCTCCTGGGGAATGGGTTTCACGCCGAAATCATCTATCCGAATGACCTCCAGTGTATTCAAATCGAGAACAGCGTGTAATCCGGCAATGGGATGTGCGTAAGTGTTCTCCTCTGAATCATCTGGATTCAGTTGGTAGTGGACGGTTGTGCGCAAAATCCTGCGGCTGTCCTCATCAGGATTGCCGTAGTTGCCTGCGGACCAGGGATCAATGCGGACACGCACGAGATCAGCTTCGGTAATCCCGCGCTTTGCAAGTGCTTCACGGAAACGAGGGTCAGCTTTAATGGCGTCCTCACATTATTTACGTGCAACAAAAGGCAGACTAGAGAAGAAACGCTCTAGCCTGCCTTTTGAAACTCTTAACTATTACAGAGACTATGCTGTTACTTTCTCGCTCGTCGAGGCCAACCTATGAACAGCAAGATACCCCATATGACAAGAAACACATCTGGGGCAATACCAGCAAGGAGGCCACGTGTTCCAATGGTAAAGTACAACACAACAGCGATTGCGATAGCAACCAGTACCAGAACAGCACCAAGAATCTGATTTGAACGAGACGTTGATTGTGACATGCCTGTTTCCCTTTCTGTGCGCAAAGCGTGCTTTGCGACAAACAACGAACGAATAAAACAAAACGAATACAATGAACGAGACAACCGTAGAGGTCCCACATTTGCGAAATGTGACTACCGGAATACCATCCACCAGAGTAAAACCGCGATCGTCGTGTAAACGACGTGAGCCGCGAGCGAAGCCCATGTGCCGTAACGATTCCGTAACCAGCCGTATCCCAACCCCTGGAGAAAGATAAATCCCAGGGCGGGCGAAAGACCATATTGCCCGTGCAATGCTGTAAAGAGCAGGGCGGTCGGTACTAACCCAAAGGTCGGTTGCAACAGTCCACGAAAGAGCAATTCCTCCCCTGCACTGGCAATGATACCAATACCCAGGGCCGTCGCCAACAGCAACAGTCCACTTCCAGGCGGCGGAGGCAGCATGGTACTGAAGGCAAAGGATAGTGGCAGGTACAACCGGTACATAAAGCTCTTGACGAGCAGTATTCCCCCAAAGCCCAGTGCCAGGCTACCAAGAGCAATCACCGTTATACTGCCAATACAGTTGAGAGTGGATATGCGCTCCCGTGCTTCCTCCTCCTCTCCAGGAGCAGCCATCGCCTGCTCCTGTGAAAGCACTCCCAGACGTTGAAACACCGCACGCGGACGCCGCCGATAGTAGATACCGGCACCAATCAACGCGATCAGGATGTAACACAGTTGCTGGAGCAGTGTGTTGAATAACTGGTAGTGCTGGTCAAGCCCAACATAGGAAATGGTGATATAGTACGCCGAAAGCTGAATAATCGTCGCCACATTAATCAGGAAAACGACAACGAACAACCAGACGCCCAGAAAACTCAGGGGAGTTTCCATATTCCAGCCACTCAGGCGCACGAGTAGCCGCCGTGTACTTGGCATCAAGAGAACGCCGCTCGCCGCCGCAGCGGAACAATAGGTAATGGCGAGCGCATGCCGGTTCGCGGCACTGATTGACGACGTTTTCGCAAGTTCCGGCGAGAGCAAGTTGAGACCCACATAGCCTATGTACAGGGAACTGACGGCCAGCAACACAAAGAATATGTTGCGTACCAGCCGTGACGTTTGGGCACGACTTCCGAGCAGGCTTCCTATCAGGACAAGCCCGACTTGCAGAATATCAAGGCTTGCTGGCGACATACAATTCCTCCTTCCAGCTTTGCAGGGCAGCCATTGCATGTGCTGCGGCTGTGTGATTAATTTCAAGCAACAACGCGGACATGTAGCTCTCTTCGAGTGGTACAATCCCCAGGCGGTTGTTGTTCATATGCACGTAGTCAAAGCACATATGATTGATTGATTCGGTAAGTTCATCCAGCGCATCGTGCAAGTCCTGCACGACCTCCGTTACCGTACTGCGATAATTCGCCACGATTTTCTGCACCAGAGGGTCTTTGAGATCGTCCGACAACTGTCCGATCAACACGTCCCGACGCAGACGTGCGCTTTGAATAAAGACATCGCGCAGATTCTCGGCCCCTTTCTTCCCCTGCCCCGACCAGTACCAGCGATAGTGTTCAAGGAACTGCTCTCGCTCCCCAGGAGAAGCGAAGACGGTATCAACCACCGTTTGCATCAAGTGTAAGCTCAGCAGCACTCGTTTCAGAGCCATACGCGG
>DATGJV010000447.1:0-5152 GCA_035295005.1 Ktedonobacteraceae bacterium
GCCAGCCCGGCGGCGGCAACAATAATGGTGAAGCTGGTGGTCAGAATAGTGGTGTCAATGCCAAGCGTTGAGACAGCCAGCACGATGACGAAACCTAAAATAGCAAATTCGATGATCTTGCCCAGAGCTTTACCGTAAGTAATATTCACATTGTCGGCAACTGCTGTAACAGTGTTGCCGAGGAACCGCGCCAGCATTGAGCCTAAGACAATCAGAATCGCCGCACTAATGGCTTTCGGGATAAATAGCAGGATACCTTGTAAGAGGTTCGCGACAGAAGCCAGGCCCATAAGCATAAAGGCAGAAGTAGCGAAACTGAGCAGCAAGAAGAAAAAGACGATTTGCGCCAGTATCTCTGATATGGGTGCGCGGATAGCAAGCCCGCGCAGAGCATTGGTAATACCAGCGCGATCCATCAGTTGGTCGAGTCGCACACGACGGAAAATGAAGCGCAGCAACCAGCGTATCAATGCGCTGATGAGATAGCCCACAATCAGGATAATCAAGCCGTTGACAAGGCTTGGAATAAAATCGAGAATCTGGGTAACAATCTGAATAAGCGATTTTAAAACTGGTTGGAAGCTCATAAGAAGTCCTCTTTCAACAACACATAATCTATGAAATCAGAGGTCAAGCGCCGCTCGTTTGCGGGCGGTTGGCAGCAAGCTGAGCGGCGGGATCAATCAAGCCGCCTATGAGATTCAGCAATTCCACCAGCCACGCACCGAATATTTTTGATGATAGATCGAGCAATTCCATACTGCTGTGCTGTGCCTGCAATCGTGCCAGGAGACGAGCCTCGAAACCAACGGGAACGCGCAAATTGACATTTTCCGCCTGCATTCGTAGTAAGAAAGCGCGAATCTGGCGTGCCATTGTCAGTTCACGATCGCACTCTGGACACTGGGGCAATGTTGCCTCAGCTTCCGCGAGAACATCGGGGGACAATGTACCATCAACCAGATCGGGTATAAGTTGGGCCAATTCTTCACAATTCATGGTCATTACCCCTTTTTTGCTTTGTCTTTCCCTTTAGCGCCGTTCGCCGGAGAAACCGAGATTGCCGAATAGACACTGCCACAAAACTGGCCGAACATATCCTGAAAGGCCAATCGCGCCCGGTGGATACGCATCTTGACCGCGCTCAAACTCGCTGTCAGGAGCGTCGAAATCTCGTCATAACTCATATCTTCAAAGTCACGCAATACAAGAACTCTCGCCTGTTCGCGATCCAATTTCTTCAGCACCCGGTGAATACATTCGCGCAATTCTCGCTGGATACTTTTCTCCTCCGGTCCCGCTACAGGCGATGCATGGAGAGAGAGTGGATCAACTTCCACCTCTTCATCCTGTTTCTTACCACGATTGCTGAATGGTAGCACATTGCTGCTCTGCCGCTTCATTTTATCGAGCGCGTCCAATGCGCTATTGGTCGCAATGCGGTACAGCCAGCTAGAAAAGGATGCCTGTTGCTCAAATTTCTTGATGCCGTTGTATACCTTCACAAACACTTCCTGTGTGATATCCTCCGCCTCTTCCTTGCTATACACCACGCGGTATACGATGCTATATACCCTGTTCATATGGCGCTGCACCAACAGTTCGTAACTGCGGGTATTCGTTGGCAACTCGGCCTTGCAACGCATTACTAATTCTTCATCAGAAAGTGTGAACATCTTACTACTATCTTTCAACGCGATTGTGATAATTTCAATAGGCATTATACAAGCAAGCTTATCTATTGTCCAACTTGTGTACATTTGGGTGAGGTTTGCGAGTGGTGGCTATGTTCGGCAGAACTACAAACGATACGGGGTGCAATCCAGAGGGTGTGCGAACAATCCCCTGGATCGCATTCCCCCGCTGCCCGTTCATCAACTTCCATCACGAACACCATGAGCAGGTTATCTTGACGACTTATTGGCGAGTTAACTCGGTCGCTTCGTTGTTCATGGTTTGCCGGGCGCTGACCTGCGTGGCAGTATTGCTCACAGTGTTTTCACCACGAGCGAGCATACGGCGAGCAGAATCCTGACCGCCAATACCGAAAGCCAGGCCGAAAGCGAGCGCGACCGCTCCAATAATGGCCGTAAACAGGATGTTCAACAGCGCCGGGGCGATTTGCAACTGCTCAAGCGCGATGAGGGCTGCGAAACCAATAATTGAGAAACGGGCAATGCTGGCAAAAATGGACGGGTTGCCTACTTTTGCGCTGGCGGTGAAGCCGCGCACGATATCCGCGACAAAGGTGGCTGCCAACGTACCCAGGAAAAGCACGAGAATGGCGACGAAGACGTTGGGAATGTAGGTCACTAACGTATTTAAAATGTTGCTGACAGAGGTCAAACCAAGCGCATCAACGGCAGGTATCAAGAAAATGAGAATGAGGAACCAGTATACAACCTGGCCCAGGATGTTGGCAGGATCGAGCTGCATACCCGAACTCTGGCTGATACGCTGCAAACCAATACGATTTGCTATGCGGTCAAAACCGATCTTCCGCAAAAGGAAGACAACTGCTTTGCTCACCGCTTTCGCGATAATGTAACCTATGAGCAGGATGATTAAAAAGCCAATCAATTTGGGAATGAATGTCAGGACGAGGTTGAGCGCATTGCTAAGCGAAGTGATGATGGCATCACCCCAATTTGTCACTACCGGCATGGATGGTCTCCTTCTGGGCGCAATTGATAGCGCCCCTGCATTTCTTCCGGGCGCTATCAATTGCGCCCCTACATTTCGTTTTTCATCGCTCTCGTGAGCGGTATGTCAGGTTAGACTCTTTCCTCCAAAAAAAGTCACGGTATCAGTTCCACGAATTGCGCCAAATTGTTGGCCTAAACACTTGACATGAGTCCTTCCAGCAGGTATAGTTATGAGTAATAGTTATGTTTGTTGATAAACATTATCAACAATTATTGGGGGAAATGACCTTCTGTTTCGGGCCTATCCACAACGATGTGAGGCTGCCATCCCCATGTGGCTCAGGTCAATTCACTTCCATGCAATACCAGCATTTTGAAGGAGAGCATTGCGATGCCCGATTCCGATGCACAAGAACAGGCAAACACGTTACGCGATCTGGGAACTGGCGTGGGAAGCAAAGTTGAGCGTATCAAGGTTGAAAGTGACTACCTGCGCGGGCAGATAGTCGAAGAACTGGCTCAGGATAGCAGCCGTTTTTCAGAAGCCCAGGTACAGCTCATCAAGTTTCACGGCATGTACCAGCAGGAAAACCGTGATGTACGACAGGAACGCAAAGCAGCAGGTACGGAAAAAGCGTACCAGTTCATGATACGTTCGCGTATCCCCGGCGGTACCCTCACTGCTGAACAGTACCTGGCTGAAGATGACCTCGCCACCCGCTATGGCAATAATACCCTGCGCATCACGACGCGGCAAAGTTTCCAGCTTCACGGCATTTTGAAAGGCGATATAAAGTCAACTATCCGCTCCATCAATGAGGCACTGCTTTCAACGCTGGCCGCCTGTGGTGATGTTAACCGCAACGTCATGGCCTGTCCCGCACCAGTGCGCAGCCGTGCGCAAATACAGATACAGGAAATTGCCGGGCGCATTGCTCTACGTATGGCTCCTCGTAGCGCCGCCTACCACGAAATCTGGATTGACGGCGAACAGGTCGAGACGATTACTCATCCCACTGAAGACGAAGTTGTTGAGCCGATGTATGGCCCAACCTACCTGCCGCGCAAATTTAAAATCGGCGTCGCTTTCCCCGGTGATAACTGTATTGATGTCTATACACAGGATATAGGACTCGTCCCGGTACTTGATGGCGAGAGTCTTGTGGGCTTTACAGTGCTGATTGGCGGCGGTATGGGCATGACACACGGCAAAACCGAGACATATCCGCGCCTCGCCTCGCCGCTCTGCTACGTTCCCGCTGACGAAGTGCTTGAAGTCATTGAAACGATTATCACCATCCAGCGCGATTATGGCGACCGCAAAAATCGCAAGCACGCCCGCATGAAATATGTCGTGGAGGAGCGTGGCACGGGCTGGTTCCGCGCCGAACTTGAGCAGCGCCTGGGTCGCAGCGTAGAGGACCCGCGCCAGGTCCACTGGCACGGCTCGGAAGACCACCTGGGCTGGCACGAGCAGGGCGATGGACGCTGGTTCCTCGGCCTCCACATCGAAAATGGGCGTCTAAAAGATACCGATACCATGCTCCTGCGCACAGGGATACGCAAGACGGTTGAGACTTTCCGTCCCGCCGTGCGTCTGACTGCCCAGCAAAACATATTGCTGGCGGATATCCCCGCGGAACAACGCGGCGCAGTAAACGATATGCTCGCTTCGTATAACATCACAACCGAACCAGCAGAGGTTGGCACGCATCGTTTCGCTATGGCCTGTCCCTCGTTACCAACCTGCGGTCTGGCGCTGGCTGAAGCAGAGCGTGTTCTGCCATCCGTCGTGCAGCAGATAGAGGCAGAGTTAGAGGCGTTAGGACTCGCAAATGAACCACTGAGCATGCGTATGACAGGTTGCCCGAATGGTTGTGCAAGACCATATATGGGCGATATCGGCTTTGTCGGGCGTACAAAGGATGTCTACAACGTTTACATTGGCGGCGATAGACCCGGCACACGCATGAACACGCTTTACGCACCATCGGTTCACCTGAATAATCTGGCTATAACCATCCGGCCATTGCTCATCCTCTGGAAAGATGAGCGCGAGGGACTGGAAAGCTTCGGCGATTTCTGTCATCGCGTCGGCATCGCGTATCTCCAGGAACACGTCCAGGCGCACGTCTAAAGGAGATTCGTAACATGCCAGCATATTACCCTCTCATGCTAGACCTGCGAGGTCGAAGCGCCATTGTCATCGGCGGAGATAGCGTAGCGGCCTCTAAAGCCGCTACGCTGGCGGCGAGCGGCGCACATGTGCGCGTATTCAGCCAGACATATAGCCCTGAAATGATACAGCTCGCGGAACAGCGGCAGGTGACATTGGAACACAAATCTTACACGCCGGGAGATTTAGCGGGTGCTTTTGTAGTCGTTGCCGCAACGAATGACCAGCAGCTGATCGAGGCCATATGGAATGAGACCCGGCAGCGCGGACAACTGGTGAACATCGTAGATGTACCGGCATATTGCAACTTCATCGTACCTTCGATCTTGCG
>DATGJV010000448.1:0-3500 GCA_035295005.1 Ktedonobacteraceae bacterium
GGCGCGTCGAGGTGCTCTTCCGCAATTTGAAAAGTGAGCTTGCCATCCAAAGCCTTCGGGTGTATCGCTGGGAAGACCGTCTCAAGTTGCTTGGCCTGGTGACGCTGGCCTATGCCTTTCTCATGGAGATGATGGACAAAGAAAAGAAGAAGGCACGCGATTGGCTGATCGCGTACGCCTGCCATCGCACCGGAACCCACCTTAGAGCAGTCGAACTGCCCTTTAGCCGTTTACGTCTGGCGCTTTCCAGACTCTGGCTCGCCTATCCCTGCTGGTTCGTGCGCCGAGGGAGGCTCAACCTCTAAACCAGACGGAGTGCGCCAGGCCCATCCATCTGCTTGCCGTCCGCCTTTTCCGGCCCAAGTGGCCTCTCTTGCTGCCTTTTTTCGTGCTGCATTACCGACAGACACACAAAAAGCGGGAAAACCAGCGCTTCCCGACAATCCCTCCCAGCGTTTTTAGCTCCTCGTTCAGTGATGCGCTTGCTTTTCCGTCCGATGGTCATCCCGAAACGAGACAACTGTCGAGGTTATCTGAGATAACCTCGACAGTTGTCTCGTTTCGGGATGACTCATGTTGCTTGCCCTTCACTTCCTTACAACATAGGAATTTTCACACCCAGTTCCCTGGCACATTCAATGGCTTCTTCGTAGCCTGCGTCAACGTGGCGCATGACACCTGTACCGGGGTCGTTCGTCAGCACACGTGACAGACGTTCCGCTGCCCCTGCTGTGCCATCGGCGACAATCACCTGCCCCGCGTGCAGCGAATAGCCGATGCCCACACCACCGCCATGATGGACGGAGACCCATGTCGCGCCCGAAGCCGTGTTGAGTAGTGCATTCAGGATGGGCCAGTCCGCGATAGCGTCACTGCCATCCTTCATCGCCTCTGTCTCGCGGTAAGGCGAGGCCACCGACCCGCTATCCAGGTGGTCGCGTCCAATGACGATAGGTGCTTTGACAATTCCCTTCGCCACCAGTTCGTTAAAGGCCAGTCCCGCTTTGTCGCGTTCGCCATAGCCCAACCAGCAAATACGGGCAGGCAGACCCTGGAAGTGAATTTTCTGCTGTGCCAGCGTAATCCAGCGTTTCAAGGACTCATCTTCGGGGAAGAGTTTGAGGATGGCCTCGTCGGTGCGGTAAATGTCCTCCGGGTCGCCAGAGAGTGCAACCCAACGGAAGGGACCCTTGCCGCGACAGAAAAGCGGGCGAATATACGCTGGAACGAAGCCGGGAAAATCCAGCGCGTGCGTCTCGCCAGCTGCCAGCGCCTGTCCGCGCAGGTTGTTGCCGTAGTCAAAGACAATCGCGCCCATCTTCTGCAAATCCAGCATTGCCTGCACATGCGTGACCATTGAAGCCATTGAACGCCGTACATACTCCTGCGGGTCGCGTTTGCGCAACTCCTCTGCCTCCCCTTCTGTAAGCCCGGCAGGAATATAACCATTTAGCGCATCGTGGGCCGAGGTCTGGTCTGTTACCATATCAGGAACAATGCCGCGCCGTACCAGTTCAGGGTACACGTCGGCGGCATTGCCAATCAGCCCAATCGAGAGCGATTGCCCGGTATTGCACGCCTCACGCACCTGGTGCAACGCCTCGTCAAGCGTGCTTGCCATCTCATCGCAATAACCCGTCTCCAGGCGGCGCTGGATGCGATGTGGGTCAACCTCAACCGCCAGGCAAACGCCCTCGTTCATCGTTACTGCCAGTGGCTGTGCGCCGCCCATGCCGCCAAGTCCGGCTGTCAGTATGAATTTTCCCTTGAGCGTGCCGCCGAAGTGCTTACGTGCCGCCTCCGCGAATGTCTCATACGTCCCCTGCACAATACCCTGAGAACCGATATAGATCCACGAACCGGCGGTCATCTGCCCGTACATCGTCAGCCCCAACGCCTCTAAACGCCGAAACTCGTCCCAGTTGCCCCAGTGCGGCACAAGATTCGAGTTCGCGATCAATACTCGCGGCGCATTCGCATGCGTGCGAAAAATACCCACCGGTTTTCCCGATTGCACCAGCAGCGTCTCATCTTCTTCCAATTGTCGCAATGACCGCACAATCGCGTCAAAAGCCGCCCATGAACGCGCTGCACGCCCGGAACCGCCATAGACGACAAGGTCGTCGGGCCGTTCCGCAACTTCGGGATCAAGGTTATTCATCAACATGCGTAGCGCGGCCTCCTGCTGCCATCCCTTGCATGAAAGTTCCGTCCCTCGCGGCGCTCGCACCGGGCGCGGCCCCGCACTGCCCGTGTTCGTAATTGAAGGTGTTTTCTCCATGTCAGCCATAGCATCATTGCTCCTTTTCTCGTTTGTAAATACTGTCTACCGGAATGTTTTCTTTCTGAGTATATCTTATGCGGGGACATGATAGGAAATTTATGGGTTACTCATCACCTGTCTCTATCGTACTATAACTATACGGCATGCTCATGCCATCTTCTTCATTCCGAGGCAACCGAGGCGACAATCATGATTATGGACAGACAATCCTTTGTGATGGGCGTGGAGACCTATGCACAGCAACAATTATCACACTATATGAGCGAATTGCGCACATTATGCGCAATTGACTCCTATACCTTTCACAAGCCAGGCGTTGATACGGTCGCAACATATATGGCGACACGTATGCGCAACCTGGGCATGGAAACGCGCATGATCGAGCAGACGCGCTGGGGCAATGACCTGCTGGGCGTGCTTCACGGCACCGGGAAGAGCAATATCCTGTTGCTGGGGCATATGGATACCGTCTATCCGCCGGGAACCGCCGCCGAACGCCCTGTACGTACAGAAGGCAATATCGTCTATGGCCCTGGTGTCTCCGATATGAAAGGCTGTCTGCTCGCAGCTCTTTATGCGATAGCAGGATTGCAAGCGGCTGACTATGCGGATTTTGGCGAACTGCGTTTCCTCTGTGTTTCGGATGAGGAAATTAATGACCGCCATTGCATAGATATCATTCATGATGCGGCGCAAGACTGCCATGCGGCCTTCGTACTGGAATCAGGGCGTGCCAATGGCGATATTGTGAGCGCCCGAAAAGGGAACGTCTGGTACACGCTTACCGCTCACGGACGCTCGGCGCATGCCGGTGTCGAACCTGAGAAGGGGCGCAACGCCATTGTAGAGGTCGCCCATCAGGTGCTGCAATTCCAGAGCCTCAACGGGTGGCGTGATGGTATCACCGTCAACCCCGGTGTCATCACCGGCGGCACGATGCCCAACGTCGTGCCCGATTTCGCGCAGACGCAGTTCGACCTGCGTTTCTTACACCCACAGGACCTCATAGAGGTCGAAGCACGCATGCATGAGATGATGCAACACCAGCGCGTTCCCGATATAGAACTCACATTAGAAGTTCGGCCAGATTTCAAAGGTCCGCTCGTCGCCACCCCGGCCAGTATCAAGCTAGCAGAGCAAGCGCAGCGCATAGCCATTATGCTCGGTTTCTCCATCAACCATATCCTGACCGGCGGTGCCTCCGATGCCAGCTAGA
>DATGJV010000449.1:0-2895 GCA_035295005.1 Ktedonobacteraceae bacterium
GCCGCATCCAGATTGAAGGCGTGGATGGGTTGTAGCGTCACGGCACATGCCAACTCCGGTGTCTTAATCATCTCTAAAATGCCATACTTTTCGCGCAAGGCCCGATATTCAGCCATATAGCGACCTGCCTGACGCATCAACCAGATGGGTGTGGCATCTACTTGTTGGCGATAGCAGGCACGCAAAAAGCGACAATTGGAGGTCGTTGACCCCTGATTCTGTATCCTTGATTGTGTAACTTCCATAGTATCTATCTCCGATTTTCATTTCACCTTTGATTTCACCCGCTCTGCTGATAGCACTCGTGCGAGCGTGCCGGGTGGTTGCAGCATATGCATCACTTTCAATAGCTGAAGCTGCGCCTGTGGATCTACGAAAGCCAACGCCCGCACGCCGTTCAGATCCCGTTGTAGCCTCTGCGCGGCAGGGCCTGGCCTGCTGCTATGAGGATCGAGGAAGCGGAAGTCCTCAAGCGTTGCCATGTGCCAGGGAGCCATGTTGGCCCTGGCGAGAGCCTGCTGGAAATGCCGTGCCATGCCGATCAATACACCATCCGGGTGCTGCAATTGCTGATAGCGCAAGCACTTTTGCAACGTGAGGGCTCCCACTGCTGCCGTGGTCATCCCTTGCCCGTAGACCGGGTTCAAGGAGCAAACTGCGTCACCCAGGACCACGAATCCATCGGGCCACTGTGGGAGGCGCTCATAGTGCCGGAGCCGGTTCTCGGTTTGCCGAAAGCCCGCGATGGGAGAGAGGGGTTGTGCGTCCTTGATCGCATCGTAAAGTATCGAACTGGGCAAACTCTCTACGAAAGCCAAAAAGCCAGCCTCGTCGGTTGGAGGATAGTCTCGTGCTGCCCCGCTCACCGTCACGATCCAGCGATCACCCTCGATGGGGAAGAGTGTGCCACCTCGGGTGCTTTCAGGCGGTCTGCTCTGCACGAGCATGTTCTTCCAGTCGGCAGCAAAACCAGTGGGCCGCTGGTAGAAGCGGCTGGCGTATCCCATGGATGCGCTAATAATCGTTTCCTCTGGACGTGTGTAACCTCGCGTTTCTAGCCACTCCGGTGTCCGAGATGTTCGCCCACTTGCGTCCACTACCAACTGCGCATGGATTACTCCGACTGTGCCGCTATCGCGGTAGCGGACCCGAACACCGCCATTGGTACTGCCGTTGGCAACTAAGCCAATCACATCACATCCTTCTATCAAGCGGATGGACGCAGAAGCAACAAGCTTCCGGCGAATCAGCCATTCCAGCAAGTGTCTACTGCAGGCGTAAGTGGTTACACCAGAGGAAAAACGCGGCATTAGCCCTCGCGCAGTAAGCCAGTATGGGTCCTGCCCCCAATCCAACAAGGGAGCGTCAGCTTCGGCTAGCTCTGCTTCCAAACCTGGGAAGAGGTGTTCCAGGATCATCTGGCCGCGTCGCAGCAACACATGGAGGTGGCGGGATTGCGGCACCCCTGCGCGGAATATGGGGTCATGCGGGAAATGGTCCCGCTCGACAATCGTTACCTGCTCGAAGTGTTCGACCAATATCCGTGCAGCAAGCATACCCGCAATGCCGCCGCCAATCACCAGCGCATGGGAGCCTGGGATAGGTGGAGGCAGAATAGGAACAATCGCATTCATCTGGTACGTTGAACCATTCATTGTTGAGTAATCCATAGAAGTAAATCCTTCAGTGTCTGGCAAATGCATACTATTTTACCGATAACTCTTCTCACACGGGAAAAATCTTCCTGGCTGTGGTATGCATGAACAACCTTAGCGAATGTTCTCGCGGGAGTACTCTCGCTTTAGGAGACGGTACCACATTGGATCCGCGCCTCGGAGCGGCCCCGCTGCGTGTATCCCGGTCGCCTTTCGCATCCAGATCAGTTCCCAGTCCTTCTCAAAGTACCCTGAAATCTCCTCAGAACTGACCCCACGTGGCATCGGGCCACGTTTACCTGGATGGAAGGCGAAGAGAAGGAGGGTAGCGCCGTTCGCCGCGACGGAGGTCATCTCCTTAACATATGCCTCGCGCTGTTTGTCTGATAAGCCATGGAAACAGCCGAAGTCGAACAGCAGAGTAAAGCCGTCCTTGCTCCCAAGTTCGGGGAGCCGGGTCACATCACCCTTGACCCAGGTTGGTGGGACGCCGACGGCCGTTGCCTTGCGCTGTGCGACTCGCAATGCCTTTCCGACGAAATCAATGCCTGTTACCTTCCAACCTTGCCGGGCCAGGTAGATTGATTGGGTGCCGGTACCACAGCCAATGTCTAAAGCGCGGCCTGCCGGGAGAGCCTCAGGCCCTTCTACCATCTCGATCAATTCGGGTCGTATCACGCCCTTGTCCCAGGGCGTGAAGCCGAGCAGGTAGAGCAGCCGGTAGTTGATACTCATGATGATTCCCTTTCTCGAATATACGAAACAACAGGTGGGTACGCAGTCAGTCATACTTTTCTCGGAAGTACTCCTCCAATCCCGCCACCAGGCCTTCCAGGGTATACACTGCTGGCATCACCGATACCGAGAAGCCCAGTTCCCGAACAGCCTGGGCAGTAACACGGCCAATACACGCCAGACAAACATCAGCCAGGTGGTTTGGATTACCTCCCTCTGTCGCCAGTCGGCGCACACAGTTGATGACCGTGGACGGACTGGTGAAAGTGATGGCATCCACCTGGTTGGTAGCTAGTAGGGCGGGCAGGTTTATTCCTCCACTCCCTTGCACCGTGCGATACGCAACCACTGCAGTCACTGCGGCACCAGCGATGCTTAGTTCCTGGACCAGAGTCGGGGAAGCAATATCGGCCTGGAGTACGAGTACACGTACAGGCAACACCGAACGTAGAGCCGCGACTAACGACCCGGCTACATATTCGTCTGGTACCAGGGTTACCTTCAG
>DATGJV010000450.1:0-4124 GCA_035295005.1 Ktedonobacteraceae bacterium
CTCCACATCTGGCTTCGCTGCCTGGGCTGAAAGCAGAAATCCATGTCATTGCCCGTCCTGACCGGGCAAGCCCTGCGGCTGGATTCTGGGATTTATATATGGCCGAGCAGGAAGAAATAATGAGGCAGGCATTCGGGATTACTGGAATTACGATGAAAGAACGCGGTGAACATTATGTCCGTTGAAATACGTGTCCCGACTTTGGGAGAATCAATCGTTGATGCGACGATTGCAAGCTGGCTGAAACACGAGGGCGATACCGTCAACGTCGGTGATGCCCTGGTGGAACTGGAGACCGATAAGGTCAACGTCGAAGTAAATGCTGAACAGAGCGGCGTCTTGCAGAAGATAGTGAAACAAGAAGGTGATACAGTTGCTGTTGATGAGGTGCTGGGTATCATCGGTGAGCAAGCGGAAGCTTCGCCGCAGCCAACCACTCCTGAACCGGCGCAATCGGCAGTTACTACCCGGACGATAGCCAGCGTACCTGCGCAATCAGCAACAACTGGGCAGAATGGTCAGAAAGTGACAACCGGGTCACTACCGGGAACGGATAGTCAGCGCCCGCCATCTCCATTAGCGCGTCGAATCGCTGAGGAGCATCATGTAGATATCAGTCAGGTGAGGGGCAACAGCCCGTATGGTCGAGTGACTAAGGATGATGTAATCAGTTACATGGAGCAGCAGAGAAGCGGACAGTTACCGCCTCTGGAACAAAGTTCACCTGCACAATCAACAACGACCGCAGCGTCTGCATCAAATACGATTACTGAGTCCCGCGCTCCACAGGCGATACCTCAGATATCTGCAACTCCAGTGGCGAAACCACCGGTTGCTGCGCCGGTGGTTGCTCCTGGACGTGAGGAGCGTGTACGTCTCTCACGTCGTCGCCAGACTATCGCACAACGACTGGTTGAAGCGCAGCATAATGCCGCCATGCTCACGACATTCAATGAGATTGATATGAGTGCCGTGATGGAGGTACGTAGCCGACGAAAAGAATCGTTCAAAGAGCGGCACAATGTCTCGCTGGGTTTTATGTCGTTCTTTACAAAGGCGGTAGTGGGCGCACTGAAAGCTTACCCGCGCCTGAATGCCGAAATTCAGGGTAATGAGATGGTTCTTAAACATTACTACGATATCGGCATAGCTGTTGGCGTAGACGAAGGGCTGGTTGTGCCGGTATTGCGCGATGCCGACCGCAAAAGTTTTGCCGAAATCGAGCGCGAGATAGCGGATTTAGCGAAACGCGCACGGGCAAATACGCTCGGATTGGCAGACTTGCAAGGGGGTACATTTACGATCACTAACGGCGGCGTTTATGGCTCACTGCTCTCGACGCCTATCTTGAACGCGCCGCAGGTGGGTATCCTGGGGATGCATAAAATCGAGCAACGCCCCATCGCGCTCAATGGGCAAGTCGTGATTCGTCCGATGATGTACGTGGCATTGTCCTACGACCATCGCATTGTGGATGGCAGCGAGGCTGTACGCTTCCTCGTCAAGGTCAAAGAGTTGGTAGAAGACCCCGAAACCTTGCTTCTGGAGGGGTAGCATTTTCGCAGAAGAGGAGTTCATGCCTGATGGTGTCCTGCAGATTTCCTTGCAGGACACCATCAGGCATGAACTCCTCTTCTGCGATTGGGTGATAATACTCTCGACAGCAATGCTCGTAAACGGTATAATAAGTGAGCAGAAACGACTTGAATTGTGTATCACTGTGGTTACGATTACTTGTTTCTGGGACGGGAAGATATACAATGGCGTCGAGGAGCGAGAGCATTTCTTCTCACACGTGTTTCGGAGAGGGAGACATGTGTCTTTCAGATAGTATTCAAATGGTAGGAATAGAGGAGCCTTCAAACTATGCAGCCAGATAATCAGTATCCTCGTCAATTGGGAGACAAGGACACCGACGAAATGAATGCGCTGGTCGGTAAATCGCTGGGGCAACTTCGTATCGTCGAGCGTATCGGCGCTGGTGGCATGGCGACAGTATTTAAGGCATACCAGCCCAATCTTGATCGCTACGTGGCAGTCAAGGTTTTGCCTTCGTATCATGCGCGGGACCCAATTTTCGTTAAGCGATTTACCCAGGAGGCACGCTCAGTTGCGAAACTGGCCCATCCAAATATTGTACAAATTCACGATTTTGGCACGCAGGATGATATCACCTATATTGTCATGGAATATGTGGATGGCGGAACGCTCAAAGATCGCTTGAAACGCCCTCTGGCCGTACCAGAGGCGGTGGAGTTTATGATTCAAGCGGCGGAAGGGCTGGATTGTGCGCATCGCAACGGTATTATTCACCGCGACGTGAAACCGGCAAATATGCTGCTTCGCAAAGACGGCTATCTCTTACTCTCCGATTTTGGCATCGCGAAAATTCTGGAAGGAACTACCAATCTCACCCGCGTTGGCACCGGCATCGGCACTCCTCAATATATGTCACCGGAACAGGGAACCGGGCAGGCAGTTGACCGCCGTAGTGATATCTATTCGCTGGGCATCGTCCTGTTCCATTGTTTGACTGGCCGTGTCCCTTTTACTGCGGATAACCCCCTGACAATTACCGTCAAGCATCTCAATGAACCTCTGCCTGTTGAGCAACTACGCTTAGCCAATGTGCCTATGCCCATTGAGCAGGTAGTTAGTACGATGACCGCAAAGCAAGCACCGGATCGTTATCAATCAACCGATGCGTTAATAGATGCTCTGACAACAGCATTAGCAGCTTCAAATCTTATCATGCCGCACCGCTGGCGTCCAGGAATGTCGTCCTCCATGCCGAAACTTGAATCGCAGCCAGGAGTTTCGCTACCACTGTCAACTCCTGGACTGCTGAATGTGCCGTCGCAGCCACTATCGTCAAATGTCAATAATGTGGCAGGAGGACAGCAGGTTGTAACAGTGCAGTGCTTCCGTTGTGGTTCCGCGAATCCCAGTACGCGCCTGTTCTGTACGGCGTGTGGGTACGAGCTTGCTGACAAACGGGCAGTGAACGATCGTTATATGGGGCCAAATGGGCGTCCAATACTGGCACGGCTTTCCATTCAGAATGGTCCGATGGGTGGGCGTTCCTACCTGTTCCATCAGGATGTGACAACCATCGGACGCAATAATGGGAATGACCTGGTTATTCCTGGGCGTACAGTATCGCGGCGTCATGCCCGCCTGTGGTTTGCCGATGGCTACTGGTACCTTGAAGACTTACAGAGTGGCAACGGCACCTCGGTTAACAACGTGCGGATATATCAGGCAGTCGTGTTGAACAACGGAGACGTGATTAGCTTCGGCGATGAGATTGTCGTTTTTAATACGACGTATTGACAGGTGCAATGAGGGAAAGATTCCAATTTGCCACTATCAGGCATGTCGAATCGTATGTTAAAGAGTAGTGTTTTTTTGAGAATTATTTGTAGCCGAAGCAAACGGTTATAAAGATAGTGTAGGAAGGACGATTCTGATGGGTTCCATCAATCCTGCTGTTGCCGTGGCGCAACAGATGTTATTAGGGAGCGCGGTAAAGCAGAACCATGCGTTGGAGCATGCGACGATAGTATTGCTGAGTAAGAAGTATCCAGAAGTGCGGCTTGCAGGTATCTCGTCGGCGCTAGGCTTTTTTGTGTTTGGAGATTTGCCGACGGAGGCTATTCTTCCGGCAGCTACAGAGGCGCTGGGTTTGTTGCGCTCGACACAGCCAGACCTGGCGATTCACGAACGCTGTGGCACCAATCTCGCGGTCGCCGGAATGTTGACGGGCCTCTCAGCGATGGCAGTATCGAAGATGCGGCGTCCCTTTAACACCGCCAATAATGTGATCCTGGCGTCAACTGCTGCTCTGGTGCTTGCTCGCCCACTTGGCCTGGCAGTGCAGCGTTACTTCACCACGCAGACACCAAATAGTTCGATGGTTATTGAGAAGGTGTCTCCTGTGAACTTCTTCGGTTCACCCGCTCATTTTGTGAAAACCGATAACCCCGACGCGGCAGGTTTATTCTCTTAATCTCAAACGGTGTTTGTCGGGGTGCAATTCATAGCACCCCGACATGTATTTATGCACATGCAAGAGGGATATTTTTGAGTTAGGAGCAACATATGTCACAGAATGATGACCAGAG
>DATGJV010000451.1:0-3647 GCA_035295005.1 Ktedonobacteraceae bacterium
CGCGATGCAGCCGGGCTCCGTCAAAGGTTTGCATCTGGTTGTAACCGATATCCACAGAATCCGTGAAACTCTGGCTGGTCGGGGCGTTGAAGTGAGTGAAATCGCTGATATGGGAGGCATAAAGTATGTCTACTTCAGTGACCCCGATGGTAACTCGTGGGCATTACAGGAAATACTGGGTCATCAAGGATGAGCATGACCAGGAATTACCTGATTGGATAGGTGCAAGAACTGCACAAATCGTAGGGCTTTATTCCACTAAACAGTAAGAAAGGGCAACATCATGAGTAATGCAGGAAAAGTCACTACAGGGTTTTCAATGTCTCTAGACGGTTTTATCGCCGGACCCAACGAAGACTTCCAACATCTCTTTGCCTGGATGACAGGCGGCGATATTGATTATACCATCACAATAGGCAATCAGGAGCAAAAACTCAAGATCGCAGAGGAAAGCGTTGATATGTTCGAGGACGCCATCAACACAACAGGAGCATTAGTGGCTGGACGCAGGTTGTACGAACTCACAAATGGATGGGGAGGCCACCATCCCATAGGTGCCCCGGTCGTTGTTGTGACCCATCGCACCCCGCCGGAATGGGTCAAGGAGGAATGGCCGGTGACTTTCGTAACTGACGGTGTTGAAAGCGCTATTGAACAAGCAAAAGTGATCGCAGACGGTAAAAACGTCGCGGTCGCTTCCGCGACGATTGTGCAACAGTGCCTCAACGCAGGACTGCTCGACGAAATCCACATTGATCTGGTACCATTCTTACTTGGTGACGGTGTACGCTTGTTTGAAAATCTCAAGCTAGCACCCGTTGCACTGGAAAACCCGCAGGTGAAAATTGGCAAAGGGGTCATCCATCTCACATATCGCATCAAAAAGTAGGAGAGAATCAGGCATCTATTCCAATATAGATAGGCTCTCCTCTCTACCAGTGGGATGTTCAGGGTCACAACATTCTACTTCTTATGACCAGGTCATAAGAAGTAGAATGTTGTGACCCTGGCGATTCTTATACGCCTTCCTCTGTCCCCTGTGGGGATGACGCCTCGTTATACACGCCGCGGTACTCGGGCGGCAACATCTCAGCGATTTTGCGCATCACCTGTTCAGTTGCCTCATCTATATCCTCGCGGGTAATCTTCTTGCCTCTGGGTTTGAGCAACATTGGCTCACCATAGGAAATAGTGACCTGCGGGCGAAACTTCTTGAACGTCTTTTCGCTTCCCCAGATAGCGGCGGGAACAACAGGAACGCCCGAACGCAGGGCAATCATCCCCATACCAGCATGAGCCTTTGCCATCGTGCGCGAACGGCTGCGCGTCCCCTCCGGGAAAATGCCCAGGATATTGCCCTTCTTCAATTGCTCTTCAGCAGCACGCAAAGCCTGCCGATCACCTTCGCCGCGCTTGACGGGGAACGCTCCGAGAAAGCGCACCAACCACGCCAGCTTGCTGGTATAATACTCTTCCTTCGCCATGTAAACCATTTTGCGCCGCAGGTATAAGGGGATGAATGGAATATCAGTCCAGGCAAGATGATTGGAGGCTATGATAAACGCTCCCTGCCTCGGCACATTATACAGTCCACGCACGCGCAAATGAACAATGATATTCAAGAGGACGATGGCAACATAGCGCAGCGCGTGGTACAAAACCGGCGGCGTGACATAGGGGTCATACAGATTTTTCTCCGACTTCTTTGCCGCTACAGGCTTTGCTGGTTGAGCCGACGATGCTACCGGGGCTACTTGAGCTTTCGGAGTAGCTTGCTCAGATTGGGCCTCGCTGTCCGGTGTTGCACTTGTATCCGAATCTTGCTCTTGTTTCATGGTTGGCCCTCCAGATGTTTATAAATACGATTCAGCACCTGTGGAATGCTGAGGGAATCGGTATGAATAACGATGGCATCTTTTGCCAGGAACGTATGGGCGCTATCAATCGCATCGCGCCGCCGGATATCCTCAAGCACCGTATCAAATGTGGGTAAGGCGGGATTCTGCTCTCCCATACGCACCATTACTTCCAGATAGCGGCGACGCGCCCGCTCTTCGACACTGGCATCAAGATAAATTTTCAGTTCGGCGTCGGGTAGGACAACCGCGCCAATATCGCGCCCAACCATGACCACACCTTCACCTTGCCGCGCCAACGCACGTTGCTGCTTCCGCAAAACGGCCCGCACCTCATCATGTGCAGAAATGGCAGAGACGGCGCGTGTCACCGGCCCACTGCGAATATCCCAGGTGATATCATGTCCATGTACCGTCACCGTATATTGTCGCCCATCGTCAACCGTAGGACGGCTAATCACAATATCCGCCCCTTGCGCCAGTCGCGCCAGCGCTGGCCCATTGTCAATATCTACACCCTCCTGTAATACCAGCCATGCCACCGCCCGGTAGAGTGCGCCTGTATCCACGTATACATAACTCAGATGTCTTGCCAGTTGTTCCCCGACCGTGCTTTTCCCCGACCCCGCCGGCCCATCTATCGCGATTCGCTCCGGCAGATGCTTCTGTGGCATGTACCCTCCCTGTGTTTATAGCTGTCAATCTTGTTGGATTATATCACAACACATCTGTATGGTTGCGCAAGCCAGCATTTGATACCCTTTTTTCGATGGTTGTGCGTAATCTCATGCAAGTTACAAGAAAAGTGGGTATACTTTATTACAAGAGCTTTTTTCTGCCCTCGATAGTAGTGTATCAGTTTTCCGGTGTTCATTGGCTCGCTAGTTCGCACATATGTGTGGAAAGGGTAACTGTCATGGCATCAGATGCACAGAAGCAAAAATCATCGCTGGGGCTTATCATTTCCCTGCTTATCCTGCTTGCGGTCGGCATTTTCGTCTTGTTGCCGTCCTATAATTTACGGACAAACACCTCAACACAAACGACAACGGAAAATCAATGCCCCGCTATAGGACAAAGTTTTGATGCTCGTCAAGAGGCATTCACCCTCGCGCAAACAGCGGAACAGTATCGCAAAATTAAACCCTTTGGCGGCAATTATGGACTCGGCTCCTACATCATATGTTTTACCGATGGCACTCAACAACGGGTCCAATCTATCCCATTTCCAGGACATGATAACTATGAAGACATAACGAAGCCTCTAAATTATACACACAGTGAGCAGTCCGCCTACGGTTGGTTGCAAAGGCAGCTATCCACATTATCCATTGATCGAAGTAATATAACAGCTTTTTATGTCGTCATTTTTAGCCAGGTAAGGGTTTGTGATTTATGCCCAGAGGACATGAAGTATTGGCAACGAACCCTACCCAGAAAGCACAAACCAATGCGCTTTTTCTCTCGATTTGGGACATTCCGTATGGGAAAGGATTTGTTCCTGCAAATTTTCCTGCGGGGACAGGAACACCTGTTGCTATTAGCGATTTGAGGCAAGTTCCTATCAAATTTGTTCCATAAGTAATCTCGCTGTTATTCTTGTAGTGCTTGACCTTATTCGTCCTTTATCTTATAGTAGTAGCGAAAAGTAATTCAAGAGTGAAACATAAGGGAACCTATCTCATATGAACAACGAATACGAGGAGCTTATCAAGAGCATTCGGGCTAAATGTCAAGAGCAACACTGGTTTGGTCCTGATCATATGAATCCAAAACAATATGATGATATAT
>DATGJV010000452.1:0-7489 GCA_035295005.1 Ktedonobacteraceae bacterium
CTAATTATTGGAATATTATCGGTTTATACAGTCGGGTAGAAAATGAGTTGCTCGTTGATATACAATTCATCTACGTGGATGATGACACCCTGAGTTGGGAGGATTTTAATCCCTTGCGAGATGTATCCTCTTCTCTCTCTATTGGCCCCGCTGAATTAGTAGCACTGATCCAGTTTCTTGAAGAGATTGCTGGTCACACTCTCTTGAATGAAGAAAGTACTTTGCAACATTTTCACTTTCTGAATGCAGACGATCTTGCTAATCTCAAATTCACCCAACTAGAAATAGATATCCACGAGGAGGATTGCTATCGCTATTTTCTTGATAAAGACATGTCTAATGCTGATAGTGTCAACCTTTTTAGTTTACCACAATGGATACGAAGGGGAAAAATAATGCGAGGGACAATGCTGAATTTTGTAACATTCGAGCAGCAACGATTAGCAAGCCCCAAATTTCGTCCGCTCCAGATTCGTGGGTTAACTACAGCGACGTTTAATCAACGCGCTTTGGAAGAATTCATCCTCTTGCTCAAACAACGCACATATGAAGCGGCGCTCCAGGCTTTTCACTCATAGTGCTTGAGGTAGTCTAACTCCTTTGGACAAATACCGGCGAATAACCTGTTCATAAAGCATCGTTGTGAGCAGATATATCTCGGTATCCTTCACTCTCAACTCATCTGCTCCTCGTGGCTCGATTCATCTTGCCCCACTATATGATCGGTTACGATCATAGCAAGCTGCACGTGGGCGAAAAAGTGCTGGCCTACAATCCCAGAACGCACCAGATGGAACTGGAACCTATCTTGCACGTGTGGATTCACAAAGATAGTGACCTCGTAAACCTGATGATCACCACCACCATGCATGCTTCGCATAGTACAAAGGTGACAAAAACGCGAGAGGTGCTGTATACCAACCAGAAACGTCCCTTCTACACGCTGGAAAAGGGCTTTATGGTGGTGGGACAATGTGGTATTATCAGAGTACTTGCGTACCTCATGTAATGTAAAAGTAAAGAGATTGGTGGGAACGGTCGTATGCAGCAGAATACTGGACTTGCTGACGATACAGCAAACTTGCCGCTCGTGGTTGGCGTAGACCTGGGCGGGACGCAGTTGCGCACGGCGGTATTGCGCGGGCCAACATTGCTATCAAGGGTGGGAATGTTGACGGGCCACCCGGCCCCGGAACGGATATTGCCCGTCATTTTTAAGGCCATTGAGCAGACACTGGCCGAGGCAAATGTGAGCATAGATGCCATTGCTGGTATTGGTATCGCCGCTCCTGGGCCGCTGGATCACCGGACGGGGATTGTCTATGATCCGCCGAATATGCCCGGCTGGAATAGAGTGCCTTTGCGCGATCTCTTCGCGGAACGTTTCCATGTTCCCATCTACGTGGAAAACGATGCCAATACGTGCTGCCTCGGTGAGTATATGTTCGGGGCGGGACGTGGCTACAACACCGTGGTCTATATGACGATTAGCACCGGTATCGGCGGCGGCGTCATCATCAACGGCGACATTATGGAGGGTGCGTCTGGCATAGCGGCTGAATTTGGACATATGACGATTGACCGACATGGCGAACGCTGCAACTGCGGCAATACTGGTTGCCTTGAACACATCGCATCGGGTACGGCGATTGCCCGTCATGCAAATGAGGTGATTCATGCCGGTGAGGGCGCTGAACTGCTCAACTTTGCTCGCACCATGCTCCAACATAGCGATACCGTGACCAACCAGTCGGCGTTACCTACTACCCTGGGGTACGAAGGCGACACAGTTGAATTGCTTTTTCCACCATCGGCAGCTCATGCATCTGAGCAGGTACAGGAAATGCAAAAGATACAGGCGGAACAGGGAACGCCGCCAGAAGACGAACTGGTTGTCAATGCGCGAACCGTTGCGCTGGCCGCCGAAGCGGGTGTGCCGGTAGCGCGAGCGATTGTGCAGGATGCGGCGGAGGCGCTGGGCATTGGATTGGTCAACATTATCCACCTGTTCAATCCAGATGTGATTATCCTGGGCGGCGGCGTGACGCAGATGGGGCCAATGCTGATGGAACCTGCTCTGCATGTGGTGCAGGAACGAGCCATGAGAGTGCCGCGTGAGGCGGCGCATATCGTGCTGGCACAACTGGGCCATAACGTGGGGTTGGTTGGCGCGGGTGCATTGATTTATCACTATGGCAAGCGAGGCAAGCATGGCGGCTCAGAAGGAACGGCTTGATGTCGCCGTCGTGCGTCGTGGCCTGGCACCCAGCCGCGAACGCGCCCGCGCCCTGATTATGGCGGGTCAGGTCTACGTCGGCGAACGCCAGGTAGACAAGCCCGGCACCATGATACCGCTCGCCGCCGATTGCCACCTTGCCGTCATACCTGATGAATTGAAATATGTCAGTCGCGGCGGTCTGAAACTTGAAAAGGCGCTGGACACCTTTCATCTCGATCCTGGAGGCCTCGTCGCGCTGGATGTGGGTGCTTCAACCGGCGGTTTCACCGATGTTCTTTTGCGACGTGGAGCGCGGAAAGTCTACGCCGTAGATGTGGGACACGGGCAACTCGCGTGGACGTTGCGCAACGACCCACGAGTCGTCGTGATGGAGCATACGAACATTCGCCACCTGACATCATTGCCGGAACCCATTGAATGTGTCGTCATTGATATCTCGTTTATCTCGCTGCGGCTGGCCTTGCCCGCTTTGCCACCGTTATTGATACAGGATGTACATGAGGGAAAGCCGTGGATTGTGGCGCTGGTCAAACCGCAATTTGAGGCTGGCAAAGCGGAAGTTGATCGCGGCGAAGGAGTTATCAGCGACCCGGCAGTGCATACTCGCGTTTTGCAAGAATTAAAGGAATGGATTCCTCAACACACACCGTTTCAAGTGCGCGGCCTCACAGACTCACCCATTCATGGGCGTGACGGGAACCGCGAATTTCTGCTGTATCTCACAATGAAAGCAGACATGTAAGAGGCAGGGACGGAGCCGCCCCTGCCTCTTACATGTCTGCTTTCATTGTGAAATTTAGATCGCTTTGATCACTCCCAGCGCACCTTTGCCGACATCTACGAAGGAGTGTGTGACGAAGGGGTAGAGGCCGGGAGCGGGAATGGTGAGTTCCACAACAACGCCACCACCGGGCGGGATCATGACGGTCTGGTTGCCAACCATGTGGTTCGCAGGGTTGCCGTCAATGTAGACATCGCTGAAGATCGCGCCAATTACGTGGAAGGCCGAGAACTCGGAAGGCCCGGCGTTGACAAGGAATAAGCGGATACGCTGCCCGGCTTTGACAACAAGAGGCGCAGCCTTATACTGGTTGGCATAGCCGTTGAAGACAACGTAGTCAGGTGTCGCGTTATCCAATTTCGTCGGATCGGAGGAATAGGAGCCATCCGGTTGCAGTGCCGTGTAGTATTCGCTCTGCACAAGTGAGTACTCCTGTGCTGGTGCCCAACCATTGGCGGGGTCAACAATAATCTGGCCGTACATGCCGTTTGCCATGTGGTAGATGACAGTAGGCGCACCACAGTGGTACATGAAGACACCGGGATAATCCGCTTGCCAGTTGAATGAGAAGCTTTTGCCCGGCGGTACATCCTGATAATTGACATTCCAGGGAGTTTGCGCGGCGTGGAAGTCAATAGAGTGAGGCATATTGCCGTCATTGATGAGGGTGAAGTGTACTGTCTGGCCCTGACGCACGCGAAGCACGGGACCTGGTACGGTACCATTGAAGGTCCATGCATGGTAGGCGACGCCCGGAGCGATGGAAATCAGCAGTTCCTTGACGGTTAGCGTAAGGTTCACAACGTTTCCAGCAGGAGTAACGGGCGGCTTCGCATTGTAGGTCTGGTGTGGGGGAACGACTACCTGCGCCGCGGCGGGAGCGTTCTGACTGGTGGTGCTATTGCTAGCCGACGTGGTAGTCGCGGGTGTGGTGCTGGCTGGCGCGTGCGACGTGTTTAAGATGATGGATTCTACAATACCGAAGATCACTAAAAAGAGCATGACGCCTATAGCCATGCCCATCACGCTCCAGCCGTTGCTCGATGGGGCTGATTGGTGGACGACAACTATAGGCTCGGGCTTCTTCCGCTGTTCAGGCAACAGCCTGTTGTATTCAGAAGCAACACTTGTTTGCGATTGCGTTACAGGCGCTACCTCCGGTTTTTCGCCAAGTTGACTACTCATGTAAGCTATCCTTTCCCTGTGAGTAATGGATGTATTGTTTTTCTTACTGGATGTAGCATAACGGGCGGAACTCACAAATGTATCTCAAAAGTGACCGGGATTCTCACATTCACAGCACAACAGGAATGGTGGTAAGATAGAAGTGAGGCAGATAAAGTCTAGACAAAGTTCTGCCGCACGCCTATACTTGAGTAAGGCCGATTTATCGCGCCCATTGCTGGTGTATCAGCAAACCGGCACAGTACGCCGGGTGCGATGAGTGCGCTGTAGGGGCCGACTTTAGCATGCCTCTGGCACGGGCGGCAGCAATGCCAGTCCAGACATATCAGTCGTGCCGGGAACGGAGACGCGACGAGCGCAGCACTGTCGCGGCGCGTGCGCTGAAGCGGACCCTACAAGATGATTTATACCAGCGTGAGGACTGGCACCGCGCTGTCGCTGGTGCCTGGGTGCGCTCAAGCGGACCCTACAGGATGAATACTACCAACGGCACACGACCGGGAAATGAGGTTTGCTCCATGATTGAGATTCCTTCGGTGTATATACCAGATCAGTTTAATGCCGCGAGCGAGTTCCTGGATAGCAATCTGGCTGAAGGACGCGGCGAGAAAACGGCCATCTATTATGAGGGTACGGCCTACACATATGCGCAGGTCGCGGAACTCGCCAACCGCGTCGGCAATGGGTTGCGCGAGCTTGGCATTGATATGGAGCAACGTGTTGCTCTGCTACTGCTCGACTCACCGCAGTTTGCCGCCGCATTTTTCGGCGCAATCAAATTGGGCGCAGTACCCGTTCCTATAAATACGTCGTTGCGACCTGACGATTATATCTACATGCTTAACGATAGCCGCGCTCGCGTGCTGCTAGTCTCCGCGCCGGTCTGGCTACAGATGCGACAGATTATGCCGCAACTCAATTATGTGCGCCATGTGATTATTGTTGGACTGGCTGAGGCGCAAGAACAGGAAGGCGCGACGCTGCACGATTTCGATAACTGGGTTGCCAATGCATCGCCCAACCTGGATGCCGCCAATACCAGCAAGGACGATAGCGCCTTCTGGCTCTATAGCTCCGGCAGCACGGGATTTCCCAAAGGCTGCGTCCACTTGCAACACGATATGAGCTACTGCACAGAGTATTACGCGAAGTCCGTGCTGGGCATACGAGAGGACGATATCACGTTCTCCGCCGCGAAACTGTATTTCGCCTATGGCCTCGGCAATAACCTGTATTTCCCCTTCGGAGTAGGGGCCAGCGCGGTGCTGTATCCTGGCCGACCACTGGCCGAGGATATGTTTAAAGTCATCGAGCAAAACCGACCCACCATCTTCTTCGGCGTACCAACGCTCTACGCCAGTATGCTTGCCTTGCCCAATGCCGCGCAACGCTTCGATTCCTCATCGGTGCGCGTCTGCGTCTCTGCCGGTGAGGCGTTGCCGCCCGATATCCTGCGGCGCTGGCAAGAGACGTTCCATGTAGATATTCTTGACGGCATCGGCAGCACCGAAATATTGCACATCTTCATCAGTAATCGTTCGGGAGAGATACGCCCCGGTAGCACAGGCAAGCTTGTACCGGGCTATGAGGCTCTTGTCACCGACGAGACCGGCCAACCTGTGGCGCAAGGCGAAATCGGCAATCTGCTCATCCGTGGCGATAGTATTGCCGCGTACTACTGGAACAAGCACGAGAAGACAAAAGATACCATCAATGGTCACTGGATACATACCGGCGATAAGTATTATCAGGACCCCGACGGCTTTTTCTGGTATTGCGGACGCTCAGACGATATGTTGAAAGTTGGCGGCCAATGGGTCTCACCCGTGGAGGTCGAAAACGCGCTCATCGCCCATCACGCCGTACTGGAAACGGCTGTCATTGGCAATTTCGATGTGGATCGGCTGGTCAAACCCAAAGCGTATATCGTGTTGAATAGCGGCTATGAACCATCGGAGGCGCTGGCAAACGAACTGAAAGCCTTTGTGAAAGGCCGACTCGCGCCATTCAAATATCCGCGCTGGGTAGAGTTTGTCGCGGAATTGCCCAAAACGGCAACCGGCAAAATTCAACGCTTCCGCCTCCGTGCAAGCGGAGAAACCGAGCCACTCGACCCTGCCAGTGTAGGGTTGCCAGACGCATAATGTAATACACAGGATAGGTTCATGACGCAACACAAACCGTGGAAGACACTTTCGTATTCCCAGGTTCTTGATACGCCGTACTTAAAAATTCGCTGTGAGCAGGTTGCCGTACCGGATGGCCCGATTCTACCCGACTATTACATCATCGAGAATCGCGGCTGGGTAGGTATCGTGCCGCTCACAGCGGACGGGCGTTTTCTGATTAATAAGCAATACAAACACGGCATCGGGGAGGTTGTACTGGAATTTCCGGCGGGCGGCATTGACGTGGGTGAAGAAGATACTCCGCAGCAAACCGCTCGCCGCGAACTGATGGAAGAAACTGGCTACAGCTACGACGACAACGACATCGAATTTCTCGCCCACATGCTCGCCAACCCCACTGGCGCTCGCACCCGTATCTGGTGGTATCTCGCCCGCAACGTGCGCAAAACCGGCGAGCAGAAACCCGACCCCGTCGAAGTCATCGAAAACCTGCTGGTCACGCCGCGAGAACTGCTGCACCTGATTCACGAAGGGAAGTTTGCGGTACAGGGGCAGATAAGTGCGGCGTATCTGGCATTGGAACGACTGGGGTATATGGCGTTCCAGGGGTAGGGACCGATTTATCGCGTCCGCGTCCTTTAAAATAGCAAGCATACTCGATGGATAATAGAGGACGACGGACGCCCGCAAAGGTAATGCCATTTAAATAAGAAGTAACCTCACCGCATGGGGGAAGCGGACGGACGCCCTGTTGTCACATCATATATTCCATTCCTTCACGAGCTTACAAAAATTTTACATTTGACTGCCATATTCCTGACATGTTGCTTGTATACTGTTTAGCATAGATATACAATGAAGTGACTGCACATTGCTCCGCTCGTGCAGGAGGGTGCGCTAAAGCGGACCCCTACAGGTCAATTATATTATGTTTCTGGAATGAACCATGAAAATACTTGTCATTGAAGATGAAGCGAATATTGCGCAATTGATCCGGCTGTACCTGGAACAGGCCAGATATACTGTTTCTGTTGCCAGCGATGGCGTGGCCGGGCTGGAATTACATGCCCGCGAACACCCCGACCTGGTGATTCTTGATTTGATGCTGCCGATGATGGATGGAATGGAGGTGTGCCGCCGCATTCGCGCATGGGC
>DATGJV010000453.1:0-6707 GCA_035295005.1 Ktedonobacteraceae bacterium
TTGGTGGCGCGGCTATGGGCTCTGGCGGAATAGAGACGCCAGATTTTGCCGTTGGTGACGATGGCCCATGCGGCTTCGCCTTTGTCGAGGAGCGTGACGACGGCGGCACCGGGATTTTCGTCAGCTCTGGATGGGTCGCCGCGCTGATCGTCTTTGCCATCAAGGCTGCGACCCCAGGCATAGGCGAGACAGAGGGCGAGAGGGTTGCTACTATTACCGGCGTTGGCTGTGGCGGCTGAGGCAGCTGAGGCGTACAGGCGATAGTCGGGTACAATTTCTTTGGTGTTGTGCTGGTGTTGCGCTGGCTGGTGGGTGAAGCCGAGAGATGTTAGGACAGGTTCGATCAGGTTGTGTTGCACGTCGCGTTCGGGGGCGTTGCTGAAGGTGTCGCGGACGCCGTCGTAGAGGGTGCGCAGGTTTCGGAAGGAGCGCATGAGAGCGGAGGATTCGTTGGGGTTGTCCCAGTAGGGAGACGCGGGCAGGTTCTCATTGAGATAATAATCGGAGAAGAGGGCGCGATTATTAAAGAAAGGTTCGCTCCAATCAGCGACATCGTAGGCACTGAGCAGTTTGTCAGATTGCGCGAAGATATCGCTTTCGGTGTAGGTGAAGCGGCGCAGAACGCGGAGAGATACGGGGTCGGGGTTACGACGCTGCACGGTTTGCTCACGAGGGCGCACACGCACGCGAGAGGATGTAGCTATTGATGCAGGGGTGTCCTGCTGCTTCAATACTACGTCAGTGTAGCGTTCGACCAGCACGAAATCCAGACGCTGGTAGGTGTCGGTCAGCACTAAAAGGTAATCGCCGGAGCGGTCACGGAAATTCCGTACAAGGTTGTGGATAGTAGCAGAGTTTAACGATTTGAGTTCAAACAGGTAGACCTCGAATGTCCATGCGCCATCATCCTGGCGGGAAAGCCGCTCCACATGTGTAATATTGGATTTGAGGGCCTCACTGGTAATGCCCATTGCGGAGATACTCTGTATCAGGCGGTAGTTGGTATCATAGCCGAGGTGGGCGAAAAAGGCGGCGAGGGCATCGGGACTATCGAGGGCCTGGATATCTTTGTAGGAGAGTTCAATATCGTGAGTGAGCATGCACTAACCTCAACAATTCCAGAATGATAATACATGAATGCAATATGATTGCTACAGATTGCGAGTGGTTGTACGTATTAACTGAGGGTTAAGATTAGCATTGATAATTGGGAGTTGTCAAGGGGAATAGCCCGTCTGTTTGTTGGAAATCAGGGGTCGGTAAAGAACATTCACAAAACAATCCGGTAATGGAGACTCGACATTGCTGCGCTCGTCTCGTTGGGCGTGCTAAAGCAGGCCCCTACCGGCATGCCAATTAGCAAGGATGGAGAGCCACAACGTTGGAAATGCTTGCAAATAACCCCAGGCAATGGTACAATTTGCGTCATACTCCAGGCTGGCTAGAATGCGCAATGAAGGAAACCAATGCTGCTGACGATTACTACGACGTACCGCCCCGCGACCGATATGGGGTTTTTGCTGCATAAAAATCCGGCTAATGTGCAGTCGTTTTCGCTTTCGTTTGGTCGGGCGCATGTTTTCTATCCAGAGGCAAGTTTTGAGCGTTGCACGGCGGCAATGTTGCTGGATGTAGATACGGTTTCGCTGGTACGTAGTCGGGAACATGCATTATCGTTGGATCAGTATGTCAATGATCGTCCGTATGTGGCGTCGTCGTTTCTGAGCTTAGCAATCGCGGAAGTATACGGCACGGCTTTGCAAGGGCGGTGCGCGAAAAGAGCGGCACTGGTTGAGCAGGCATTACCATTACAGGCGAATATTACGGTTGTACCGTGTCGTGGTGGCGAGGCATTGCTAAAGCAACTGTTTGAGCCACTGGGGTATGGTGTAACGGCAAAGCAGCATGTGTTGGACGAGCAACATCCTGAGTGGGGGATGAGTTCTTACTATAGTGTCTCGCTGCAGAACACCTGCCGTCTTTGTGAGTTGTTGACGCACCTGTATGTTTTGATACCTGTGTTGGATGATGATAAACATTACTGGATTGGGGATGATGAGGTTGAGAAGCTGCTGCGGCATGGCAAAGGCTGGCTGGAGACGCACCCCGAACGAGAATTGATTGCTGATCGCTATCTGAAGCATAAACGAAATCTTACACAGGATGCCCTTGCACGCCTCATTCCAGAGGAAGCTATTGAAGCCGGTGAAAGTGCCGGGGAAACGACAGTAGAAAAATCAACCGAAGATGAGGCCCTGCGGAATCGCCTTAGCTTGCACGAGCAGCGTTTAGAGGCGGTCACACGGGTATTGCTTGCCAGTGGAGCGCGGCGTGTGCTTGATCTGGGTTGCGGCGAAGGGCGTCTGCTAAAATTACTGTTGCAGCAAAGACAATTCGATAAGATAGTGGGCATAGATGTCTCTTATCGCGCTTTAGAGCGTGCGCAGAGCCGCTTGCACCTCGATCGCTTGCCCACGATGCAGAAGGAACGCATTTCTCTCATTCATGGCGCGTTGACCTATCGCGACAAGCGGTTAGAAGGGTACGACGCGGCAGCAGTCGTCGAGGTGATTGAACATCTCGATCCGGCACGGCTCAGCGCATTCGAGCGTGTGCTGTTCGAGTTCGCCCAACCCGCAACCGTGGTTATCACGACGCCTAACGCCGAGTACAATGTTAAATTCGAGACGCTACACGCGGGTACCTTCCGTCACAAAGACCACCGTTTCGAGTGGACGCGAGCGGAATTTGAACATTGGGCCAGGCGAGTTGCCGATCGCTTTGGTTATACAGTAACGTTCTCGCTCCTGGGGTCTATAGATGATAGTGTTGGTGCGCCATCACAGATGGCAGTTTTTACGAAAAATATTGAATAAGGTGATTCATTGAAATTGACCGTCCCTGAACTCTCATTAGTTCTATTAATCGGAGCGTCTGGTTCTGGCAAATCAACCTTTGCGAAGAAACACTTTAAGCCGACTGAGATAATCTCCTCGGACGTTTGTCGTGGGCTGGTGTCAGATGATGAGAACGATCAAACGGTCACGAAAGAAGCTTTTGAACTCGTGCATTTTCTTGCCGCAAAGCGTTTAGCTCTGGGCAAACTGACGGTAATTGACGCGACGAATGTGCAGCCTGAAGATCGAAGGACATTGTTGGCACTGGCACGTGAGTATCATGCGCTTACCGTCGCTATTGTCTTTGACTTACCCGAAAAACTATGCCAGGAGCGTAATCGCTATCGCCCGGAACGCGATTTCGGTCCGCATGTTGTGCGGCGACAGCTGAGCATGTTGAGGCGTTCACTGCACGGCTTGCGGCGTGAAGGTTTCTCGAATTTCTATATTCTCACCACACCCGATCAGGTTGAGAGCGTCGAGATCGAACGGCAACCGCTCTGGTGCAATCTGAAATATGAGCATGGGCCATTTGATATTATTGGCGATGTACACGGCTGTTTCGATGAACTCTGGATATTGCTTATGCGACTCGGTTATGAAATAACGCTGCAAGAAGGAATTGAGCCGCACTATCGTGCGAAGCATCCTCAAAAACGCAAAATCGTTTTCGTGGGCGACCTCGTTGATCGCGGGCCAAAAGTGCTGGAAACATTGCGGCTCGCAATGGATATGGTCAAGGATGGTGTGGCCCTATGTGTCCCAGGCAATCATGATGTCAAATTGTTGCGCAAACTGCGCGGACACGATGTCCATGTCACCCACGGTCTGGCTACCTCGTTGGAGCAGTTGGGACAGATGCCGCCCGCATTTCGCGAGCGCGTAATCCATTTTATAGATGATCTTGTGAGTCACTATGTCTTAGATGATGGCAAGCTGGTTGTAGCACACGCGGGCATGAAGGCTTCGATGCAAGGGCGCGGCTCACGAGCAGTGCGTGATTTTGCTCTGTATGGAGAAACGACGGGAGAGACCGACGAGTTTGGATTGCCTGTACGCTTCAATTGGGCGGCAGAATATCGTGGCAAGGCGATTGTTGTTTACGGTCATACGACGGTGCCGGAACCAGAATGGTTGAATCGCACGATAAACATTGATACAGGGTGCGTCTTTGGTGGCAAACTGACCGCTCTGCGTTACCCGGAGATGGAAATCCTCTCGGTTCCTGCCGAGCATACCTATTGCGAGCCTGCACGGCCATTTCTTACCGACACTATTACTGCGCCAGCACTGACCGTACAGCAGCAATACGATGATGTTCTGGATATAGAGGATGTTTCGGGACGGCGAATTGTCAGTACCCGTTTGCATCACAATATTACTATCCGTGAGGAGAACGCTATTGCCGCGCTGGAGGTGATGAGTCGTTTTGCCGCTAACCCTCGGTGGCTCATTTACTTGCCGCCAACGATGTCGCCATGTGAAACGAGCAAGGAACCTGGGCTGAAGGAACCTGGGCTGTTGGAGCATCCAGCCGAGGCATTTGCCTATTATCGCAATGAAGGTGTGCAGACGGTGGTATGTGAAGAGAAGCACATGGGTTCTCGTGCCGTCGTGATCGTCTGTCGCAACGAGGACGCGGCCCGCACATGTTTTGGGATCGTTGGTGAAAATAGCGGTATCTGTTATACGCGCACGGGACGCCGTTTCTTTGACGATGTCGCGCTCGAAGCCGAATTGCTGGCACGAGTGCGTGCCGCACTGGATGCCGTGCATTTCTGGCAAACATACTCGACTGAGTGGGTATGCCTGGATTGCGAACTGATGCCGTGGTCGGTCAAGGCGCAGGAGTTATTGTTGCGCCAGTATGCCGCTGTCGGTTCCGCGGCTCGTGCGATGCTCAATGAATCCGTAGCCCTGCTGGAGACAGCAACAGAGGCGGGGCGCGATACACAGGCGCTTTTGGAGAGTTATCTGCAACGCAATCAGCGAGTGGAACGCTATGTCTCTGCCTACCGTCAGTATTGCTGGCCGGTACAAGCTGTTGACGACCTCAAACTTGCCCCGTTCCATATTCTGGCGACGCAGGGTGAAATTCATACTAACAAAAACCATCAATGGCACATGGATACGCTTGCACAGCTTTGTCAGGCTGATACGCAACTGCTACTTGCCACTCCTTATAAAATGGTGGATGTCACCGATACTGGCAGTGTGGAAGAGGGTATTGCGTGGTGGACAGCTTTGACTGGTCGCGGTGGTGAAGGTATGGTTGTGAAGCCCTACGATTTTATTGTGCGTGGCACACGTGGTCTGGTACAGCCAGCGATCAAGTGCCGTGGGCCAGAATACTTGCGCATCATTTACGGGCCAGATTACGATATCTCCGAAAACATTGCTCGTTTGCGCTGGCGACGGCTCGGTACCAAACGTTCGTTGGCCCAGCGCGAATTTGCGCTGGGCATTGAGGCTTTGGAGCGGTTCGTTCAGGCCGAACCGCTGCGCCGCGTCCACGAATGTACGTTTGGTGTGCTGGCCCTCGAAAGCGAGCCAGTAGACCCACGCTTATAAGATGTTCTTGAAATGCCCTTCAATCAACTCGAAGTGTTCAACGTCATGCCCGCACATCTCAGCGACAAGCCCACAGGCTTGCTCGGTACCTTCTTCGTCCCAGGGAACGTGAACTTCTTCGGTCATGAGATTCTCGCCAAGCTCATCTACAACCAGGTGGAGCATGTGCGTGTGGGCTTCTTGCCAGAAGGATTGTGCTTCTTGCAGCGAGAGGGAGGCGTAAATCTGCTGCTGGATTGCATTCGCTTTATCACCGCTCTCGATATACGTTGGAAGAGGTTGATCGTGTACGAAAGCGACTAAAAATGCGTGCGCCGCCTGTTTCCAGTGGGCCATATGCGCGAGAAAGTCCTTGACCGACCAACCCTCTTGCGTGAAAGGCGTTATCTGATCGGTTTCACTGAGGGTTTGTGTCACAAGGTCAAAGTGTTTTTGATCTTGTCTCAGGGATTCGGCAAGCTCTTCCTGCGTGATTTGTGTGTCCGCCATGTTTCGAGTTCCTCTTTCATTGTTATAATCTGTTTATACTGTTCGTATGCTGGAGGTACCTTGTAATAGTACGTATGTTTTGGGTCGTTGTCAATGGAAAGGATTTTGTATGCGATTAATTGTTATGTCAGACAAACTTGCTGTGTGCCGTTTATTGCCATCAGAGGATGTTCCAAAATGGGTATGGCGAGAAAAGTCGCTGGTATCAGTGACATATACTGCCGACGAATTGTCTATTGTTTGCGCGAGTGGGAATGTGCCGGATGATGTGCAGTGCGAGCGAAACTGGAGAGCAATGAAAGTGCAAGGGCCATTGGATTTTGCTTTAACGGGCATTCTTGCCTCACTGGCTGGACCGCTTGCCGGGGCTGGTATTGCCATTTTTGCTCTCTCGACTTATGACACCGATTATATTCTGCTGAAAGAAGATGTATTGCAACAGGCGGTATCGGTATTACAGCAGCATGGGCATGTGGTTGAAGATTGACTGGTACATTGCTATCGCTCGTGCCAGAGGGCGTGCTAAAGCAGGCCCCTACACGCCTGCGGGCGTAGGTCAATCACGCCCGCAGGCGTGTAGGGGCCTGCTTTAGCACGCCCGGCTCGACGAGCGAAGCAATGTCGAGTCCATTTTTTACGGGTTGTACGCGATAAAGCTAATCCATCCGTGTATGTACTCAGTAGTTCATACAAATTTCTTATAAAGAGAGAAGGAAGGTAAGCTATGTCCAGTACGACCAATCCTAGGGG
>DATGJV010000454.1:0-3410 GCA_035295005.1 Ktedonobacteraceae bacterium
CCCTATCAGCACGTATGAATGCAATTATTGCAATACCCATAAGAGTAGTTATCCCGACGATGACGGGGGCTACCTTCGACTATTCGTCGGACAATACATGCGCCACCCGGTACCAATTTCGTGAAAAATCCTGTCGGGACCCGATTTATTGCGCCCCCGGCTTGTAGGGGTCCGCTTGAGCGCACCCCCTGGCACGAGCGGAGCAATGTGCCAGTCATGCAAAATCATATGTTCATGTTGGAAACATGATTCGACATCGCTTCGCTCGTCGAGGGTGCGCTCAAGCGGTCCCCTACTCGAGGTAGCCCAATGCTTGCAGACGGGCATTGATTGTTGCTATTTCTTCATCTTCTTGCTCTAACTTATCCCAGAGGGGCGTGATATAGCTGTACTGTTCAAGGTAGGCGAGGATGTGGAGCGCACTGCGTTCGGGTGACTCAAGACCAGTGTTCAGGCTGATTTCCGCCATTGTGGGGGGCTGGTAGAGACTTTCCTCGATTTGCATTATTCGATTCTCTTCGCCCAGTCGTTGCCAGCGTGCTTCATTAGGGCAGTGCAGGTAAATTTCTATAAAGTGGGCGATTTGCTCGCGAGCATGAATCCGTGCATCGTGACAGGGAGAGACCGAAGAGGTTATGGTGATGATGCCGTTACGGGCGAGCAGCGTACAAATATACGTAACAAAGGCGTCGTAGCCTGGGGAAGGGCTGGCTTTGTTGCGGTCTTCACGAATATCCTCATCAATATGCAACTCGTGTTTGAGCCAGTGAGAAAGGTTTTGTGTGTCAATAATTTCTACTTTATACCCACGTACAATTAACGCTTTTTGTACCAGTTGAGCAAGCGTTGTTTTGCCTGTACCATGCAGACCGGTAAACCAGAGTGTGAAACAGGCGTTTTGCCCCGCCGCGATAGTTGACCAACCAGACCAGGCATCCCATGTATGCCGGTGTTCGTTCTGCTTCATGTTTGCCGCCCCTTCCGAAAGTGATTGACTACGGTGATAGGACGTGTTGAGGTATAGCGTGCGTGCGAGTACTTGCTGATATTGTACCCTGTAGTAACTGACTATCGCAAGCCAATCCACAATGTGGAGAACCTATTCAAATTTTTTTCCATACCCATAACGAAATGTTTTCCAAATATGACAAAGAAGAACGATTGGCCAGGGTAGAACGTGTAGGATATATACAAACATGAAATAATTGTAAAATCAAAGCTGAATAAACTCATCCTTTGTTGGCCCAGGTTGCGAAATTGCCGGAAATTTGGTAAACTAACGGTAGTTAGGGAAAGCAGAACTGATGTATAATCTGTTGAGAGCGTGTGCATAAAATACACATGATGCTACTGGCATTACTAACATATGCCTGTAAAGAGGCTCAACGAAGAGACTCAAAGGAGAGATACGTATCATGACGATGATGATGAGTAGAAAAGCCCTGGAAGAATATGGGCTGGTCAATTTAGGAAATATTAACTGGAACCTGGCTCCTCCCGTTTTGATGGAGCATGCATTAGCTCACCACGAAGGTGTGCTGGCAGCGAATGGCGCGTTTGCTGCTACGACAGGAGAACACACAGGACGTTCACCGAAAGATAAATATGTTGTATCAAATGAAGAATACGCGGCGAAAATCTGGTGGGGCGAGAATAACCACCCGATGTCGCCGGAAACATTTGATCTCGTGCGTAGAAGTCTCGCGGCTTATTTGCAGGGGCGTGATGTCTATGTGCTTGACGCGGCGGCTGGAGCAGACCCCGAATATCGCATGCCCCTCCAGGTGATTACGGAACTGGCATGGCATAATCTGTTCGCTCGCCAACTGTTCTTACGCGCTAACGAGAGTGATGCAACCAGCGGACGCCCAGGTTTTACTATCCTCTGCGTGCCGAATTTTTTGACCGACCCGCGCACATTTGGCACGCGCTCAGACACCTCTATCATAATAGATTTTGAGGAGCGCCTCGCGTTAATTGCTGGGACGCACTACGCGGGCGAGATGAAGAAATCTATATTCACCGTACTCAATTTTATTTTGCCTGCCGAAGGTGTTTTGCCCATGCATTGTTCAGCCAACGTTGGCCCCGAAGGTGATGTGGCGCTTTTCTTTGGTCTATCGGGTACGGGTAAAACCAGTCTGTCTGCCGATCCTGGGCGGCGTCTCATAGGTGACGACGAGCATGGTTGGGGAGACAATGGCGTTTTCAACTTTGAGGGTGGATGTTACGCGAAATGTATTAACCTTTCAGAGAAATATGAGCCGCAAATCTGGAACGCCATCAAGTTTGGCTCGGTGTACGAAAACGTTGTATTGGATCCTACATCTCGCGAACCGGACTACAAGGATGACTCGCTGACAGAGAATACCCGCGTGGCCTATCCTGTAGATTTCATACCACATGTGATCGAATCAGGTATGGGCGGACAGCCAAAAGCGGTTATTTTCCTCACGGCAGATTCATTTGGCGTTTTGCCGCCGATTTCGAAGCTGACGACAGAGCAGGCAATGTACTACTTTTTGTCAGGCTACACCAGCAAACTGGCTGGTACAGAGGCCGGTGTGACAACGCCGGAGGCCACCTTTAGTTCGTGCTTTGGTGCGGCATTTCTACCACTCCGTCCTGGCGAATATGCCAACCTGTTAAGGGAACGTATCGAGAAGCACAATGTGCGCTGTTACCTGCTTAATACCGGCTGGTCGGGCGGTTCCTACGGTGTTGGCAGCCGTATCAACATTAACTATACACGAGCGATGGTACGAGCTATCATTAGCGGAGTGTTGGACAATGCGGAGATGGTGACTGACCCGGTCTTTGGTCTGCATTCTCCGACATCTTGCCCCGACGTTCCCGGCGAGATCTTGATTCCGCGCAATAACTGGGCTGACAAAGAGGCTTACGATGCGATGGCAAGAAACCTTGCCGAGCGGTTCAAAGAGAACTTCCGGCAGTTCACGCTCCCCGGCGATGAAGTGCGCAACGCTGGCCCCCGGTAATAAGATCATCTGGTTGTTTGCACAGGTTTATCAAAATGGAAAGCTAGCATATGCTGCATATGCTAGCTTTCCATTTTGATAAACCTGTGCAAACAACGTTCTTGCATTGCGGCCTCACATATGCCATAATTCCAACTGTCACCTGAGTTTTTTCAATAGAGCCCTCTCAACAAGCATAAGAATTAGCGTTGGTTATAGTCTCCCTTTGATATGAATGAAGGGGTACGACGATGCGACAGAGCAATGGCACAGATATATTAGGCGTCAATGACCCTCGTAGTGGCACAATAGGTATACTGTATGTCTTCCCCGATGACGAGCGGGCGAGTGTGCTAGCTGCCATTTTGACGCAGGAGAAGCTTGCTCGTCAGGTTATTGTTGTTGTATTACCCGCACAGAATAAGGCATTTC
>DATGJV010000455.1:0-2588 GCA_035295005.1 Ktedonobacteraceae bacterium
GTCGCGATTTCTGCCGCCAGTGTGACTGCATTGATTTCCGCTAGCGTATGCCCGAATGGCACATGTTCTAGCGGCGAAAACAGGCGCAGGAATGGAGGTGCCAGCCTGACAATACCGAGTGTACCAACAAATGACAACCGAAAGCCGACATCCCATAATACGAAAGGGTCAAACAGGCACATGATGAGCGCGGCAAAAGCGAGCGCCGTGTATACGTTATAGATTCTGCCTATGGGAGGAGCGATCGTCATAATCACTCCCATAATACCTGCCCGAATTGCTGCCGGGCTAGCGCCGCTTAGAATAGTGTAGACAGAGATGCACGTGATAACCAGAGTCGTAACAAGCCAACGCCTGACGGCCCCCTGTCGGCGTTCAGCCGGTAACATTTGCCAGGTTTGCCCTGATTGAACGACTGGCTTTTTATAGAGCCAGCGCGTGCTACTCATAATAATACCGGCTACAATGGTCACTTTAAAGCCGGAAGGGGCGATTAAATGGGCGGTGCCAGTTTCATTAAAGAGATTCGCGAGCGGTTTGAGTGGGAGCGTGCGCAGACTGAGCAGGATAGCAATGAGGACTGCTGCTTCCGGCTGGGGCAGCGATTGAGCAATGACGGTTGCCAGCATGACGCGCAGGTGGTAGAGAGCGGCAAGTAGGGGATTGCCGCCGGAACTCATGACGCTGAGGCGTGGAAAAGACATATTCGCGAACACGCCCGCGGGAGTGTATTGATCTCGTGGCTGCAACGTTCCTTGCAACTCGACGGCATCGCCGTAATTTGCCCCGTAGGGGTCTTCTATCTCGCCTGCGCTATCAAGCGTTCGTACCTCAAGCTCGCCGTGTGCATCCTGCCAGGTAGTCCCGGTATTGAGACTGATGCTCGTGACGCTCACCAGTAATACGCGGCTTTTCCCCTGTATTGTTGGTTCGTCTGTAACGCTGCCTTGCACTTCCACTTTGCCTCTGCCGATAAACGAGGAAATCGTCTGTTGATCGCCTATGGGCGAGGCAATCGTGTAACGCCACGCGCCGACGAGCAGCGAGAAAACAACGAGCAGGATAATGCGTCCCCTGTTATCATTCCATAATAGAGGAACGCCAATCAACGCTGGAACAATGCCAATCAGTAGCGATACCTGCGAGATTTGTATCAGAGAAGCCAGGAATATACCGGTAAGACATGCAGCTGCTACAACGACCAGTGTCAATCCATGTAAATCTATAGATGGCGAACCTTCGTTTTCACCATGGCTGCCTTGTGAAGGCAAATCTATAGATTGAGGTGTCATCAAACAGTTACCTGATCTTTGATGTGATCGTATATCCCCTTGCTGACCACCTGTAATAACTGATCAGTAGAGGTATAGGGGCCGTTCTGCAAGCGGTAGTTCACAATGGCATTGGCGGTGGTGCTGCTGACATGCAGTTGTGTGCGCAATTGATCAACGCTCGCGGTATTGATGTTCACAAGCGGCCCGGTTGAACCACTTGTAGGCGTGCCATTACCGCCGCCAGGACCAGGCACGCCACCCATATAGGTGGGTGGAATCTCTCCCATGACTGTGACATACACCTCTTCCCCATCTGTCAATTTCGCGGCCAGATTGATTGCCACAAGATTCGCCTTTGGCAACGGCCCTCCCGCTGCCAGTAGCAATTGATAGACACGAGCGTCAGACGGCAATGTATAGACGCCGGGATGCTTGATTGCGCCCACGATATACACTTGAATATCTCCACTGGCGCTATCGGAAGAGCTAGCAGGAGTACTACTGAAGCTTGTCGAGGATGAACTGCTGCTAAAGCTTTGCGATCCACTGTTTCCAGATATCGTCGAAGGAGGAGCGGTGTACCAGATAACAACGAAGACCCCTACCAGCACCGGTACAAACAGGATAGCGCCCAGTCGTACAAGCATGCGCTTTTTACGCGAAGCGGTAACAGATGTTTCCGGCGAAAGTAAGCCCGGTGGGGGAGTAAGAGGTGCGACCGCTGGTTGTGGTATCGTCTGTTGTTGAGAGATATGATACTGGTTAGACTGGTTGGAAGCCTGGGAATGCCCACGCTGTCGTGGCGACAAAGACATAACCCTGGCCCTCCTCCGTATTCTTTTCAGCGCAAGCATAGCAGAATACAGTAGAGATTGTCAATATATTTTGACACTTGTTTCGATGACTCAAATTACTACGTTACTTTAATTCCTTCCGGTTGCACGTTTTGCAACCACTTATATGACACGATTGACGAAGTATACAGATACTCTACAAAAAACATCTTTTATGAAAAAACTTTGCAAAGTCATGCATTATGCATATCTGCTGAGCCTTTTTATAGGCGAAATAAGTAGAAACTTTTTTGCGACAGGAGACGTGATACACGGTGTGGTAAAAATATGCTTTCTCGTAAGAGATAGCTACCATTTCAAGATCATTGAGGATACTTATGAAACACGACGAATTTATAGCGGAAGCTCAACGACGTACTCGTTCAGGCTCGCGAGAAGAGGCCGAGGCCGCAACGGCGGCAACCTTGATGACTCTTTCCGAGCGTTTAGCGGGAGGGGAGGCGAAAGACCTTGCATCGCA
>DATGJV010000456.1:0-3706 GCA_035295005.1 Ktedonobacteraceae bacterium
CCTCTGCTGGCATATCGAACTTTTCATCGTCGAACTTCTCTGGCTCTTGAAGGGCAGCCAGGATGATGTACTCAACATCGGCGAGGCTATTGATCCGTACCAGTTCGTTGCGAATCCGTTTGGCCCCAGGGAAATGGCCCAGGTACCAGCCCATATGTTTGCGCAATTCGACGAAATGGTCTTCGCCCTTGAGCTTCGCATGCACACGTGCATGTTCAAGCGCCATGCGCAGGCGTTCTTCACGAGTAGGCTCCGCGTCGGGCAAATCTTCAAGTGTCGGGTTGATGCCAGCCTGGAGTAACTCTTTCAATTTTTCACGATCGCCGAATAGCCAGGGATTGCCAAAAGTGGCACGCCCAATTAGTACGCCATGCACACCCGTTGTGCGAATGCGTTGTGCAGCTTCATAAAGCGAATGAATATCGCCATTGCCAAAAATGAGTGTATCCGTTTTGCGCACGATTTCCGCCGCCGCCGCGATGGCATCCCAGTTGGCTTCACCTTTGTAGTGTTGCATCAGCGTGCGCCCGTGCAGCGAGATGACATGGGGTTCCAGTTCCAACAACTCCTGCACCCAATCGGTAATCACGATGGTGTCATAGCCCAGGCGTGTCTTGACTGAGACGGGCAGCAAGCGGCGTTCGATTTTTGCGCGATCCCCCCAGATGCGTACTCGCTCCTCGTTCATCTGGCGGATACGTTCAATGCGCCCTGGCTCCATCTCCAAATTTTCCAGCGTTTGACCGTTGGCCCAGTCGCGTACTCCCTGTTGTGAGGCACGAATAATTTCTTTCGCAGTGTCCGGCATGCGAATCAATGCCGCCCCGCCGCCTCTATTCGCAATGCTTCTGGCGGGGCAGCCCATATTAATATCGAGGCCGTCAAAGCCCAGCTCGCATACAACGTGCGCCGCCTTATAGAAGTACTCCGGTCGGCAGCCAAAAATTTGCGCGACAACGGGTCGTTCCGCGGGTGTATAGAGGAAGTCGCGGAAAATGCGGTCGCTACCGCGCCACAACCCCTCGACGTTGGTAAATTCGGTTAATACCACGTCGGGTCGCCCATACAGGCCGTGCATTGTGCGATTCGGTGCGTCGGTCACGCCATCCATTGGCGCGAGTCCGATAATCGGTTGTGATATAGTGTCCCAGAAAGATGGATATCTCATAGCCTCTCTATAATACCATATCCAATCAAGGGCTATGTCAATCAGTAGCGTATCATAGCATTTTTATGGCTGTTTTCTCCATTGACACCCCTATCTTGCATTCGTATACTTAACCATAAGAACATACGACTCTGGTATGTTCGTTCATTCGCTTCTGGCGGCGTGACTGCTGTTCTCTTCAGCTCTGTCCCATGCGAGTGCCTTACCGTCTTTCCTATCTCAGCATGTTCAGCATTCACGTATCCTGCCAATAGCGATATTTTTCAAGGGGGGAAATACCCATGAAAAAAGTGTTCATCCTCTGTACAACGTTCGCGTTGCTGATTGGAATGTTCGCAGGCGCAATCTTTGTCAACCTGCTGCATAGCAGCCCTTCAGCCCACGCAGGCAACACCCAGACTGTTCACGTAGTAGAACATGCTATTACCGATACCGTACAGGAATGGCATCCACCGCATGAGTCTCTTGGTGACATTCTTGGGTTTCACAACCCGGTGTATAATGCCTCCAACAAGCAACAGGTAGGGCATGACAACGGCCAATGTACCCGCACCGTCGCAACCGGAAAGACCGAATGGGAGTGCTTCTGGACTGTCTTCCTTGATGGCGGCAATATCACTGTGGAGGGGCCATATTACGATGATGGCACCGATAGTACGCTCACTATCACCGGCGGAACAGGTGTTTATGGTGAGGCGCATGGTTCGATGCTACTCCATGCGCGTGGCAAACCCCTCGGCTCAGAGTACGACTTCATCTATACGCTGATTGACTGAGGTATTATTCGGAACAAGACCCTTTTCTCATCATTGATTGATGGTACGTTCAGCACTCCCGGTAGACTCCAGTTACAGCATCTGTAACTGGAGTCTACCAGATTTCTACAGACTCCTCGTGCCTCTTCTCCAGAAGAAAGATAATAGCGAGACCACTCGTCAGCGCAACGATTTTGGGGTATGATACAAAAGGCATTGCCCTGTAACGTCTTGCTATCCATGACCCTCGAAGCAGGAGAGAAGAACAGATGCAAAATATCCCTTCCTCACGGGATGCGCTGCTACCGGGGGACACGAAAGGTCTCACGAGCGAGCAATTGCTCCTGGTCACGAAACTCGCCTTGCCACCAGTTCGTGCCGATCTGGTTCCTCGCCCGCGCCTGACGAACCAACTCCAACCTGGCATACAACGGCCTTTCACGCTCATCGCAGCTCCTGCCGGCTTTGGCAAGACGACTTTATTGAGTACCTGGCTCCAGTCCACTCCAGCCTCAGTTGCCTGGGTGTCTCTGGAGAGTGGTGATGACGATCTCGCACGTTTCTGGTCCTACGCCTTCACCGCTCTGGAGCGGGTTCATCCAGGTAGTGGCGAACTCGCTCTGGCTCTTCTGCGGGATTCCCACTCTCAGCAACTTCCACCCATAGAAACTGTCTTGACCATCTGGATCAATGGTCTTGTTGCTCTGCAAAACGAGGTTGTACTCGTCTTGGATGACTATCATCTGATCACGACGCAACCGATTCATCGCTCTGTCACCTTTCTTCTCGACCATCTGCCGCTCCAACTCCACCTTGTTATTGCGACACGGGCGGACCCACCTCTTCCCCTGGCACGTCTGCGCACACGTGGTCACTTAACAGAGATCCGCGCAGCTGATCTCCGGTTCACCACTGAGGAAACTGCGACATTCCTGACCCGCACTCCAGGACTGGAACTTTCAGGTGAGGATATCATTGCTTTGGAGGCACGTACAGAAGGCTGGATTGCGGGCTTGCAGCTGGCAGCACTCTCGTTGCAGGGGTGCAAGGATACCCCTGGCTTTCTCAAGTCTTTTACCGGAAGTCATCGCTACATTATTGACTACCTGGTTCAGGAGGTACTTGCGCGGCAACCCGAGTCCGTCCAGACTTTTCTACTTCAGACAGCCATTCTTGAACGGCTCCATGGATCGCTCTGTGAGGCCGTGATGGGAGTGGTACGAGAGCCTGGCGGCGAGGCAAACGGCCAGGCGATGCTGGAGCAGCTGGAGCAGGCCAATCTCTTTCTCATGCCGCTGGATGAGGAGCGACTCTGGTATCGCTATCACCAGCTTTTCGCTGAAGCTCTGCGTTATCGCTTGCAGCGCAGCCAGCCAAACCTGGTACCCGAACTCCATCGGCGTGCGAGCGCCTGGTATGAGCAACATGGCCTGGTACGCGAAGCCGTTCATCACGCTCTGGCCGCTCCTGATTTCGTATTGGCAGCACGCCTGATCGAGCAAGCATTTAACGCTCTTGTTAGGCGGGGTGAGATCGCAACACTCCAACGATGGGCAGCCGCACTCCCGGATGAACTGGTACGCTCTAGCATCGAACTCTCTGTTTTGCAGGGGTGGCTCCTGTTCATCAGTGGGAAACATGACGAGGCTCTCCTGCATCTTCAGGATGTCGAGCGCACATTTGGCATCAGCCCTGCATCGGATGACTATTCAGAGCAACAGAAGATTCCGGGTGGGGCGGAGAGAGGGGCCGAAATCAAAGGCAGAGAAATCAAGGGCCGAAT
>DATGJV010000457.1:0-3386 GCA_035295005.1 Ktedonobacteraceae bacterium
AATGTGATGTATAAACTGGGCGAGGGTGGCTATGGATTGCTCGTACCCGAACTGGGATAGAGTTAGTATTACACTAAAGGCGAGAAAGGCGGCAGATTTGTCTGCCGCCTTTCTCGCCTTTAGTGTAATACTAACTCTATCCCAGTTCGGGTACGAGCAATCCATAGCCACCCTCGCCCAGTTTATACATCACATTGACGCTATTCGTGGCTTCGTTAAAGAAGGGTAAAAACGAAACGCCCAGTACCTCCATCTGCGCAATAACCTCCTGGTCATCCATAGGTCTGGTTGGAACGCGACGGATTTCCAGTACACGCGACCATATCTCTTCATTCTGCTCCTGCTCGACGGGAAAGTTGGCATATTCGCCATCGAGTTCGTCTATGCCGTCAACAGCCTCTCCATCATTCTCCAATGGCACAATATCGCCAGAGCGTGTGAGGGCAAGAACTTTGACAGGTAGGGTGCGATGTCGTACTGTCGTCGTATGACGATCTTTCTGGCGTCCGAGTTGTGCAAGCACTTTGCCTAATGCTACATCGAGGGCCTTGTTCGCGTTCAATCCACTGACTTCACTACGAATGGGGTGTAAACTACCGGTACCACCAGCAAGCGCCAATTGAACGCAGTACCGGTCGTGTGCGCTGCGGGTCTGCTCTTCTGTCACGGTCACTTCCACTCGTGTCTCTTCGTCAACCAACCGCGAGAGGCGTTGCACTTTGCGCTCGATATATTGACGCAAACGAGGAGTGACTTCCATCTGCTTCCCTTTGATGATAATGTTCATGTTCTAACCTCTTTCCGATCTTACAACACAAAAACGAACGGAACAGATGCATCCAAAAATGGGCGAACAGGGTTATATATGCATTATACCACTCACCGCAAAAGCGTTGTGCTAATAGAGGGTATCGAGATGGCTCCAGAAATCTTGCGGCTCTGCCGTGGTACGCCACCACACGGCGATTGCGAGCTTGACGTGGCTATTGGCAAATTGTGGCTCTTGCGCCAGCACGGTCCAGAACCCGACGATGGTATTGTACAGACCCGTGCCATTAAAATACCAGAGCGAATGTAACACGCCGGACGAATCGGTGTACACGACATGGGGAGAGTAGGTATCTTTCAAATTACTGGCGCTGGCTTGTATCTGCGACGGCGATAACTGGCTGACGGTTTGTTGAGCATCCGCGAAGGTGACATCGCCGTCGAAAACCCAGCCGCCGTTGGCCCAATGCCATGCATTGCCATAGAGAGGCAATTCCCAGATAATATGTGGTAGCATATTGGGCATCGTCTGAAGCGTATAGGCCAGAAGCTGGTTCAGCCACGCAACGCTCGCCGTTGGCCCCGGCGACAAGTAGGATTGGTCAACCGCCATGATTACGATGAAATCGGCGCTATGGCCCAGCAAGCGCCAGTTCTCGAACGCATTCAAATTGTAGTATGCATCGCTATCGCTCAGCTTGTGGAGCAAAGCAATACCATAGGGCCTGTGCAGACGCTGCATCGCTGCCCTGACACGCTGGTTATAATTCGCGAAAAGCTGCTGGATATTGGGATAGGTATGGTCAACGCCCTCTAAATCCATGATGACGCCATCGTAATGCGCACGTATCACCTCGTTAATAATGGGTGTAATATAGCTCGAATTGGTACTGGCAGTATCAATATAGGCCGCCGCCTGTTGCCAGGACCACGTGGCATCTGTATCCATCGTAATGGTCAAATACGCCATGCCGCCTTTACTATGGATCAGTGAAATAACATTATCCATGCTGTCACTGCCAGACATACACTGATTATGTGAACTGGTGTTGAGGCTGCCATCGAGCGGATTGACCCAACCGGTACCAACTAGCGCTGCGTCCGGATTCGCGGAGGCGGAGCGCAGATATGCCTGAACGCCACTCTGGCAATCGCTGCCTTGAATCCAACTCAACGAGGCCGTCTTGCCTTTGAGAAAGCTTACCGACTGCTGTGAACCTGTTGCAGGAGCCTGTGAAATATTGAATTGCTGGAGATAACCAAAGGCTTCAGGAGCATTCACAAGCGCACGTCCGGCAAGAATTAACAAAACCAACACCAGCAGAGGAATAAGAAAACGTGCCTTGCTAAATACCACCCTGAACACAGGTATTTGCGCAAGCTCGCGCCTGGCAAATGTCAACTCGGTCAGCAGTACTTCAAGCCAATATCGTAAACCGCTGGACTTCTTTCTGTGCATAGATGCGTTTTTCCTGGAACCTGTAACTGACAAATGAAAGGGTATTCATCACGATATGAGCTACATGGATATTACCACATCTACGAATAAAATGAAACAAGATGGCACAAATGGGTGGGTGTCGAACAGGTGGCTAGATAGCACCATGTTTCTGTACATACTCCTCGCTGAACGTGATGACACTTTTGTCATTGAACGAATGCAAGAAACACCTTCTCCTTGCCAGAAAAAATGAATAACATGTCATTATCATAAGCTGCGTATTCATAAAAAGTTCATCAAATGATGGTATTCTGTTAGAAGCATAGACGTATGCAGTTGTTTGTTTTGTGGAAGGGTAAGGTACACTGTTTATGACGCAATTACCATGCGACCAACATATCACCTATCAATTTCAATATCGCAAATGCGGGAAGGCATCTTGCAGCACCTGCCGCGACGGTCAGGGGCATGGGCCATACTGGTATGCCTACTGGCGTGAGGGTACGCGCTTACGCTCTGGCTACGTGGGGAAAAAGCAGCCCGATGGGGCGGTTACAGCGAGTATTCATAGCGAAACCGTTGCTGCACAGGTCGTGTCGAGAGAAGAAATGCCAGTGATGGTGTAATATGGAGGATATCTAAAGAGACGGTCTTACCTTCGACAAGGTAAGACCGTCTCTTTAGATATCCTCCATATTACACCATCACTGGCGTTCCTTCTCCCGCATTTTTCCCCACAAGCTCTCTAAGTAAGCTCCCGCACTCCGCACAGTATGATACAATAGCTCTATTATAATTTTCCAGTTAAGGGAGGCGGTATGAAGTGTCCACATTGTGGTTGGACGGAATCGCGGGTTAAAGACTCGCGTGATATCGGCGATGCAATTCATCGCAGACGCGAATGTGAGCATTGCAAGGGACGCTTTAGCACCTATGAGCGCGTTGAACTCTTTCACCTGATGGTGATTAAACGAGACCAGCGACGTGAAGATTTTGACCGGCAAAAGCTATACATTGGTCTGCGTAAAGCATGCGAAAAGCGACCGTTGCCGGTGGGCGAAATTGAAAACGCGGTCGCGGAAATCGAGCAGGAACTTTATCAATTGGGCAGAAGAGAAGTGCAAAGCAGCGTGATCGGCGAGCTTGTGATGGAACACCTGCAACGCATGGATAAGAT
>DATGJV010000458.1:0-8507 GCA_035295005.1 Ktedonobacteraceae bacterium
TTGCTGTCTCCGGCACTTTCAAGCCGCTTTTTCCCCTGGTGTATTATGCTACCTGGCACAAAGGGCTGGCCCTGGAGAGCGCCCGCAAGTTACGCGCCCTGGAACCAGAGCGCATGGCAGTAGGCCACGGTCGTTTTCTCACCGAACCGCTCGCTGCGATGGACCGCGCTATCGCCGTGGCAGCTCGTACCCTGGAGCGTCAGACAAAGAAGCAGGTGTCCGTCAACAGGACTGAAAGAGAGTACTCATGATAGTGAGACAGGCCAAACACCTCTTTCCCCACATAGCTATAATAACGAATAGCTGTACAAGAAAAAAAGGAAATCATGCTTTCGCTTTCGGTTCATCCCATTGAATGGTTCCTTCTCCATGTTGGGAGGAACATCACACCGTTGGGAATTATACAGAGACGAGAAAGGCCCTATGCCCAGAACACCTCTTCATGCACTCATCTGGTCCGAGGAACGCAACCGCTATGACCTGTATACGCAGGGGCATCTGGAGCAGAGTTTTCTCGCAGAAGATACAGATGCGTGGCTTGCCCGGCTCCACGGGTTGACCGCCTTTGCCTTTCATGGCCTTTCAGGCAACCTCAACGTCTATCTGGAGGAAAGGTCTCGTGGGAAGCGATACTGGTATGCGTACCATACCAGGGAACGTCGCACCCGCAAACGCTATCTGGGGCAGCCAGATTGTGTCACCTTCACACATTTAGAAGAGGTGGCGAAAGCCCTCGGCGGAGAGTCATCGTCCACTTTTCTTATGTCAGAAAATGGCCCAGATGAGCGGAATACCACATCTCATCGGACACTAGCCGATTCTCCACGCGAGGAGATCGCCGGAATGGAGGTACTCTCGACGAGGCTCTCGCATCCTATGCTGCCCTCCCGGCTGCTGGCGCGAGAACGCTTACTAAGCCAACTTGACGCCGCTCGTTTCTATCGGCTGACGCTGCTTTCTGCCTCCGCCGGTTGGGGCAAGACAACGTTGCTTTCGACCTGGGCCGCCCGCTCAACGTTTCCCATCGCCTGGTTCTCGCTTGACGAACTGGATAACGACCCGCCCCGCTTCTGGGTATCGGCGATTGCCGCATTGCGTACCTGCCTCCCTCAAGTTGGAGAGACCACCCTTGCGATGCTGCGGTCGCCTCAACCGCCACCTCTGTACACCGTGCTGACCACGCTGCTCAATGACCTGATTACTCAAGAGATACCGATCTTCCTGCTACTAGAGGACTACCACCTGATTGATGAACAGACTATTCACGACTCGTTACTCTTTGTACTTGACCATCTGCCTGCACACCTGCACCTGGTACTCTCCAGTCGCGTTGATCCCCCACTGGCTCTTGCACGGCTTCGCGTGCGGGGTCAGTTGCTTGAACTACGTGACGCGGACCTGCGCTTTGAGGAGGGGGAAGCTACCCAGTTTTTGACGCATACAATGAACCTCTCACTTAAAAGTGAAGAAATTGTAGAACTCACGCACCGCACCGAGGGCTGGATCGCAGGTTTGCAACTGGCGGGACTTGTCTTACGGCAACGCGAGAACCATGCTGAATTCGTACACAGCTTTACGGGGGGCCATCGCTATGTCCTCGATTACGTGCAGGAAGATATCCTTGCCCATCTCTCCCCCTCATTACAGGATTTTGTTCTCTCCACCTCTATTCTCAACCGAATGTCGGCTTCCTTGTGCGTAGCTGTGACGAATCAGGCCGCCAGTCAGGAGATGCTCGAAACGCTAGAACGAGCCAATCTATTTCTGGTTCCTCTGGACGACAGACGGCTCTGGTATCGTTTTCATGATCTCTTCCGTGAGGCACTGTCGGCTCGCTTGCAGACCACCCGCCCAGAAACTGTCCCGCTACTACATCAGCGGGCTGCACGCTGGTACCAGGAACACGGGAAATTCCGCGAGGCCATCTCCCACTGGCTTGCAGCGCAAGATTTCTCGTCTGCCGTTTGCCTGATGGAACAGAAGGTCCAGCAGTTCTGGTTGCGGGGCGAGGCAGCCGCGATGTACCACTGGATCATGGCGTTGCCAGACGCGGTAGTGCGCGAACACGCTGCTTTTGTGTTAACCGCAGCCCTCTATCTGGTCACCGCGGCCTCTCACACCGCTGCGGCACAGCTCATCCCGGCCCTGCTACAGGGGGAGCAGTTGATGAACCGCGTCGAGCATGCCGTATTCCTGGGAGACAGAGGAGTGGAGATAGGAGCAGAGACAGACACGCAGCCACCGGAAACCGAACGCACTCGCATTCGACGGCGGTTACATCTCTTGCGCTTATATATTGAAATGCAGCGAATAGAGTTAAACGGCTTCCATGATCGCTTTCATCTTGTCGCGCAACAAGTACTACTTTTAGATCAAGACGACGAGATAGTCTGGCAGATGATCCCACTTGCGGCCACTTTTCTACTGCACTACAGCTACCAGCTTCAAGGGGCCTTAGCCGTGTCCCAGTTTCTTGAGGCAAAGCAACGAGCAGACCTGTCGGGAGACCGTTATGCTATGATCAGAATCAGGCAATGGTTAGCTTTGTCCTCTCAGAGTGCAGGTCAGTTGTATCAGATGCATCGAGAGAGCCTGGAAGCCCTTGCCCTGATTGAGCAGAACGGAGGATACAGCCTTCTGACGGGCTATTTTTCTAACTGCCTTGCGCACGTGTACTATCACTGGAATCAGCTAGACAAAGCTCGTCTCGTTCTGCAGCAGATGATCTCTATCGCCGCCACCTGGCAGCAACTCGACTTGCTGATGTTTGGCTATTTAAATCTTGCCAGAGTCGAGCTGGCTGCAGGAGATCTGGAAGCTGCGCACCAGGCGCTTGGGGAGACGGAGAATCCATCGCGAATGAATGGATCATCGCCCGCCACCACCATACCACATACAATGGCTTTGCGGGCGCAATGGTTCCTGATGCAGGGAGAGCTAACTCAGGCCGCCAGCCTGGTCTCGCAGGTGGCTCTGATCTCGGATGGGTCGGTGTACTTTCATTTTCCCGAGTTTTTCGCGCTCATTCACGTCTATCTCGCTCAGCAGCGCTACAGTCTGGCAGTCGAAACCCTGGAGCGATTCAGCAAGTACTTTGATCAACCTGGCAATATCTTTCTCAGCATCCTTTTTCTTTCACGGTACGTGGCCGCCTTGCACCTGGCTGGAAAGCGAGAGCTGGCTCGCACTGTTGCAGCTCGCCTGCTCGCCTTGACGGAACCGGAAGGCTACATTCGTGTCTACCTGGATGAAGGTGAACCAATGAGACAGGTTCTCAAGACACTTCTGAATACGCCACAGGACGGGTGTGAGAACACACCTCCCATCCCTCGATCGTATACCTCAACACTACTGGCAGCCTTTGAGCAGGAAGAGCAAAAGCTTGCTGCGAGGGGGGGCACGCCACAGTCTGCCGGTTCGCGAGAGCAAAGGGTTCAGCAATCAGGAGAGCCGAGTTTTTCCAGTTCTGCCTCAAGAATATCCACTCCTATTGAGACGCTATCACCCCGGGAGCAACGGGTGCTACGTCTGCTGGCTGCTGGTCGCTCGAATGGCGAGATTGCTAGCGATCTGGTGGTCTCTATCAATACGGTCAAAGCGCATGTAAAGAAGATTTATAGCAAGCTGCACGTTAGTAATCGCGTCGCCGCCATCGAAACCGCACGAGCGTTGCATCTGCTCTGATTCCCAACGGGTGTGCGCTCGCCCCGCAAAAATCACCCGCATAATTACCCCATCGGGTAATACCTCCTCACCCTTTTCTCCTCTATACTATCCTCGTGAAGCATGTTCAGACAGAAGGAGGCACGCACTATGTACTATCGTATCCGGATCAAGGACCATATTGACCCATCCTGGCAAACATGGCTCGCTCATCTGGAGATTGTTCATGAAAGCGAAGGGACGACCCTGCTGATCGGGCATCTCGCTGATCAGGCGGCGCTCTATGGGGTGTTGCTCACCATTCGCCGACTTGGTTTGAGCTTGCTCTCTCTGGAGGCAGGCGAAGCTTCTGCGCACGAAAAGCCACAGGAGTTGAGCTGACAGACGCGACAAACCGACTTAAACAAGGACGGCTTCTGCCCTCGTTTCAGTATACTTTCTTTGAAGGAACGACAAATTGATGAAAAGAACAGGAAAAAGGAAAGGATTTACAAGATGAGTATTGAACCATTCAGCATCGCAATTCCGCAGGAAATCCTCGACGACCTGCACGAGCGATTGGCACGCACCCGCTGGCCCGATGAGGCCGAGCATGCCGGTTGGAACTATGGCACGAATCTGGGCTACTTGAAGGAACTGGTGGATTACTGGCAGCATTCCTATGACTGGTGCGATCAGGAGGCAAAACTGAACCGATTTGCACAATTTCGTGCGGATGTGGATGGAACTCGCATCCACTTCATCCATGTGCGAGGCAAAGGTCCCAATCCAACACCACTCTTGCTAATCCATGGCTGGCCGGATTCGTTCTACCGTTTCCACAAGGTTATTCCACTTCTGACTGACCCGGCCAGCTTTGGCGGCAATCCCGAGGATGCCTTTGACGTAATTGTTCCCTCATTGCCTGGCTTCGGCTTCTCAGACCGTCCTCATTTCCCTGGCGGGATGAAGTCACTCCGCTCAGCCGAGTTGCTCTCGCAGTTGATGACCGGGGTACTTGGCTACCAGCACTATATCGTCAGCGGGGGAGATGTTGGCGGCCGTGTCACGCGCCTGCTGGCTCTAACCCATCCCGATCAGGTGTCTGGTATGCATCTCACCGACATTGGCTTTCCCAGAGAGATCACTTTTCCTCCCGATGTGCCGAACCCTTCACCTTCTGAGGGTCGCTTTCTCGGCTCCGTTGGCATGTGGTTTTTCCAGGAGGGGGCCTATGCCGCGCTGCAAAGTACCAAACCACAAACGATCTCTTATGCGCTCTCCGACTCTCCTGTCGGGCTGGCCGGCTGGATTGTCGAGAAGTTCCGTGCCTGGAGTGATTGCGATAGCGAGATTGAGAAGAGCTACAGCAAAGATGAGTTGCTCACCAATATCATGATTTACTGGGTGACGGGAACCATCTCTTCAAGCGCCCGTTTGTATCTTGAGGACGCTTTCCAATCGGCACCACAGCTTTCGGTGGGGCAGTATATCGAAGTCCCCGCCTCGGTTGCGACTTTCCCCAAAGATCTGACCTATCCGCCGCGTGAACTGGGTGAGCGATTCCTGCGGGTGGCACGCTGGACTGAGATGCCCCGTGGTGGACACTTCGCAGCATTGGAGGAGCCGGAACTGTATGCGAAAGATGTGCAGGAATTTGGGAAGACACTGAAGCAATAAGATCAGGTGAGTCGTCCCGGTAGAACTTTGCAATTGGAGAGAACTATGTCAGAAAAGGAGTCACAAGATGAACATTCAACCATTCACTATAGACATTCCGCAGGAGACCCTCGATGATTTGCATGAGCGATTGGCACAAACTCTCTGGCCTGATGAGGCGGAGGGAACTGGCTGGGCATACGGCATCAGTCAGGCATACATGAAGGAGGTCGCCGATTACTGGTTGCATCGCTATGACTGGCGTGTACACGAAGCGGCGCTCAATCGCTTTGCTCAGTTTAAAGCAGACGTTGATGGGGTAGGCATCCATTTCATCCACGAACGCGGCAGAGGACCCAACCCAACGCCTCTGCTGCTGATCCATGGTTTTCCAGATTCGTTTTATCGCTACCACAAAGTGATTGATCGCCTTACTGATCCGGCGAAATATGGCGGAGACCCTGATACGTCCTTTGACGTGGTTGTCTCCTCTATACCTGGGACTGGTTTTTCCGACCGGGTCACGTTTAGTGATGATATCAATGCTGATCTCTTTGCCAAACTGATGACAGAGGTGCCGGGCTACAAACACTTTGTTTCAGCAGGTGGTGACCATGGAGCTATCATCACGCAGGCCCTGGCACGCAGGCATCCAGAACTGCTTATCGGCATCCATCTGACGGATGTTGGCTATCCCGATCAGAACACCGACTTCTCACAACTCACTCCTGCCGAAATAGAAATGGCGCAATGGGTGCAACGGTGGTTTATGGAGGAGGGTATGGGCGTCAACATGATGATGGCGACACGGCCCCAGACCCTGGCCTATGGCCTCAATGACTCGCCAGTCGGACTTGCAGCCTGGCTTATTGGCTATGGCAGCAGCGGACAGCATGGGAAAGAGGAACTGGAAACCCGTTTTCGTCGCGACGAATTGCTCACGAATGTCATGATTTACTGGGTGACGCAAACCATTAACTCAGCCGCCCGCGCCTATTACGAAAATATGCACGTTGCCAGTGGCGGCGGCATTAGCAAGAGTGAAACGGTTCCCGCTGCTGTTGCCCATTGTCCCTACGATCCGCCATTGCCACGTGAGTGGGCTGCACGCAAGGTCAACCTGACCCATTTTACCGAATTTCCTCGTGGCGGTCACTTCATAGCCTGGGAGGAGCCGGAACTGTACGCAAAGGATATCCAGGACTTCGTGAGTACACTACGAAGGTAGATTGCCCTGATAAAGAAGCGAAAGGAGAAATGCACACATGAGTACCCATTCTACTAACGGGAGACGTAACATCATCCTTGTCACCGCGGCCACAGCGCCGGTAGGCCGCTCCATTGTCGAACAACTCGTCGCGATGGGACATCCGGTGCGTGCGCTTACCCGCGACCCGGAGAAGGCCGGTCTACCAGCCGAAGCCGAGGTCGTGGCTGGAGACCTGTCGGACGCGGAGAGCCTGGCGACGGCCTTTCAGGATATTTCGGCAGTCTTTCTGCTGGCGGTAGTTCCTGGTTTCGTCCCTCCGTTTCTCAAGGCAGCGAAGGAGGCAGGAGTGCGTCGTGTTGTCTTCCAGTCATCGGGAGCAGTCGTTGATGGTGCTGATGAACAACCCAATCCCATCGCGTCCTTCCATTATGACATCGAACGGCAGATTCGAGAGTCTGGTATGGAGTGGACCTTCCTGCGGCTGGAGGTGGCATCAGCCGATGCACTGCAATGGGCCTTTGATGTACCTGCGCAGATCAAGAACGGGGACGTGGTACGTGGTCCTTATGCAGAGGCGGCAGGTTCGCCGATCCACCCGGCAGACTTCGCGGCTGTTGCTATCGTGGCACTTACGCAGGACGAGCATGCTGGCAAAATCTATTCCCTGACTGGCCCGGCGTCTTTAACCCACTGTGAGGAGGTGCAGCTTATTGGTAGGGCACTGGGTCGGTCGCTGCGTTACGAAGAACTGGACGAAGAGCGGGCGCGTGCCGCGATCAGCCCCTATGCCCCGGCGGACATGCTTTTCGAGACATGGAAGAAGTACACCGGCACACCTGCACCAGTGACCGACACGGCGCAAAAGCTCACAGGACGCTCCCCTCGGTCCGTCGAAGCGTGGGCTGCAGATATCGCTACTCATCTCCAGTAGAGCGAAGGAGCATCGCCTGGGGATATCTCTGTGGCAAATTGTACATGTATGCGAAAGGAGAAATACTCATGGAAGCTGTATCCATCACTCTCACGATGTCCAGCAAGGCTCGCCTACGTGGTGTTGCGCTGGCCCTGGTAATCATCGCGCTGATGCTTTCGCTCTTGTTGGAAGCACTCGATCAGACGATTGTGGGTACTGCGATGCCACGCATCATTGCCGAGTTGCATGGTCTGGATCGTTACACCTGGGTCGTTACCGCCTATGTGCTGGCTTCGATGACGATGGTTCCTATTGTTGGCAAGCTTTCGGACCAGTTTGGGCGGAAATGGTTCCTGCTGGGTGGCACGGCACTCTTTCTGGTGGGTTCCCTTTTGGCTGGGGCCTCCCAGACGATGGACCAGTTGATCCTCTTCCGGGCAGTACAAGGACTGGGCGCGGGTATCGGTATGGCGTTGGTAGCCACCGTTTTTGGAGACCTGTTTGAGCCGGAGGCACGAGCGAAGTGGGGCAGTGTCTTTGGTATCGTCTATGGCGTCTCCAATCTCTTTGGGCCGACGCTGGGTGGCTGGCTCACCGAGCATGGGCCGCTGGTGGGGAACGTGATCACAGAGAGCAGTCGCTGGCGCTGGGTCTTCTATATCAACCTGCCAGTTGGTCTGCTCGCCATAGTCGCACTGCTGCTGTTCCTGCCAGCAACGCTTTCAACTCCTACCAGTACCAGGGTTGGCCGAACTGCGGTGCGCCGAATAGATGTACTGGGGGCCTTACTTTCCTCTGCCGCCACCATCGGCCTGATGCTGGGACTAACCTGGGGGAGTTCTCTGATGTTTGCCTGGATTTCTGCACCAGTGCTGGCAATGTTGGGAGGTGGAGGATTGCTCTTCGTGCTGTTTCTGCTGGTCGAGCAGAGAGCCAGCGAGCCGATCCTGCCACTCTCCCTCTTCCGCAACTCGGTGTTCAGTGTGGTGGCGCTGCTCTCGATGTTGCAGATGATGGTGCTGCTGGGCCTGTCGCTGTACCTGCCACTGTTCTTGCAGGGGGTGCTGGGGGTCTCTCCGACAG
>DATGJV010000459.1:0-2676 GCA_035295005.1 Ktedonobacteraceae bacterium
CACATGTTCCCCATTCATGTATTACTCATGCATCAGTAAATCGTCCCGGTCTCCCCACTTTTCCAGGAAGCGATAGAAGTTACGTTTGGTCAATCGAGTGCGTTCGGCATCGGAAAGGCGCACATCCTGTATCGTAGGTACATAGGACACGGGAAGGTCTGGTGTCATCACCACGGATGCGCCGCTATCACGTACTGCGAAGTTGAAGTCAACATCCATATACGATGGAAAGCGATAACGTTCATCGAACAATCCAGCTTTTTTCAAGAGCGCACGCCGAAAAGCCATGCAACGTGCATCTATGACGTCTATCTCCGGCGAGGATGCTTCTTCAAAGTGTCGCAGGTCGTCGGTGCGTAAACCGTGCAAGCCAGTTATGCCCACCTCACTATTCTCCAGCGTCTTTTGTAATGGCGTAAAGACATCGCCAGTCAATTCAATTGCGCTATCTACCAGCAGGATATAACGCCCGCTGCTCTGCTTCAGGCCAATGTTTCGCGCCTCAGCCTCGCCTGTCAGGCGCGTTAGCCGCAAGAAGTGCAGGCGGCGTTCAGAATAGCGTAACGCATCAGCCCAGATGCTCAACCCATCATCGGATGCATTATCCACCAGAATAATCTCTATATCGTTTGTCCCGGCGAAACGCAAGACACTTTCAATGCAGCGTTGTGTCTGTTCTGAACTATTGCGTGCCAGAATATTAACCGAGAAGAGGCAGGTATCGGGCTCATCAAGCAACGAAGGGATAGTGCGAGCCGAGCGGTACTCCGTCCCATCTACATCAACACCCGGCAAAATGACGAGATGCGCTCCATGGGGATTATCTTTAATGGCATAACCAGCCTCCTCAATCTGGCGTTTCAAGAGGTCAGCACGGTCGTATTGACCTTTTCTGCGTAACATGTCGCGTTCATGAGAGAGCGCGAGAATCTCATCGGGAATTATTCCACTACGATATGGTCGAGTTGTCATATATTGCATCCTTCTTTCTTACACGAAGTTCTCTATCCACGGTTTTTTCGCATTACGATAAACAGTATGATAAACGGATTACCAAACTGGCGTGTGACCATCACAACACGGGTCGGTAATACCTGCAAAAGCATTGGCTTGAGAGTTCATCATAAAAGTATGCCCGGCAATTGTTGCGTCAAGCGCGTGTTTGCCCTGAGAAATTAGCTGTACACCAACCTGTATAGTAAGGCAGTGATGAATGTGGGCAACCGTTCTACAAGTGCCGGATACGGGCTGTACGGAGAGCATAACAGGAGACCTCATTTTCTATAACACAGCACCAGTAAACCTTTGTACATATTATAGCACAGGGTATGGCTTCGATATGCATAGAGAAAGTACGTCATTTCGCATGGCGCTGCCATGCGAAATGACGTACTTTCTCTACAAATGTTTCCTCTGTTCGCGCTCTGCAAGCTCTTTCACACGCTGCACATGGTCTTTATGGCAAATCACCGTCTTATCGTCCATCTCGACGACGATCACATCTTCCAGGCCGATGGTGTAAACCGGGTGTTTGCTATTATTATAGACAAAGATGTTCTGGCTTTCTAGCGAAATATGCTCACCGACGGCTCTGATGCCCTGCTCGTCGGCTGGAAAGAGCGTGCCATACTGTTCCCAGTTGCCAACATCGTTCCAGCCGAGGTCAACAGGAATGACCACAAGCTTCTTTGTTTTTTCCATGATGCCCGTATCAATAGAAATTGTTGTCAACGTGGGCCAGAGTTCGTCAAGCACGGCACGCTCATTAGCAGTGCCTGTAGCGGCAACAATGCTTTCAATTTTTCTCGCCAGTTCCGGGAGATGCTCGCGAAATTCTGCCAGGATGGTTTCGACTTTCCAGATAAACATCCCACTATTCCAGACATAATGACCATCGGCGAGATAGTTCTGCGCTGTTATCAGGTTGGGCTTTTCCACAAACCGCCCGGCATTAAAGGCTTGCAAGCTGAAACCCTCGTCTACCTTATCAGAGAAACGGATATAGCCATAGCCTGTTTCAGGCGAGGTAGGTTTAATGCCCAGTGTGACCAGATAGCCCTGCTCAGCCAGCTTGTAGGCGAGGTGCAGTGACTGTCGTAGTACTTCCGCCTTCGCAATAGCGGCATCGGCATGCAGCGATGCTATAATCGCTTGCGGGTCCTGCCGCGCAATAGTTGCCGAAATCCAGCAGAGAGCCGGGGCGGTATTGCGCCCCACCGGCTCGCCGAGGATATGTGAAAGCGGGACAGTCGGGAGGTGTTCGTGAACCAATTCCACCATGTTACGCCCCGTGACAACCCAGGAATGTTCAGGGGTAATCAGGGGTTCCACCCTCGCCAATGTTGCCTGTATCATACTTTTGCCATCTGGTAATGGCAGGAATTGCTTGGGAAATTGCGATGTACTAAGGGGCCATAGCCGAGTACCACTGCCGCCAGCTAAAATGACAGCATGCAAATGTTCCATATGTATATACCTCACATCTTATATTCTTCCACGCAACTGCATTGTCATGCGATCTTTGCGATTGATGCAAGGATTGTATAGGTATAAACGCATGCTGTCAAATGGCCGGGGATTATGCCCCTCTTTCATATGACATTAGTGCTTACGCAGGTGCTGAGGGATATTCGTAACCACAATGCCTGGGCGAGAGAGCAGGGCAGTCTTGAGTCG
>DATGJV010000460.1:0-3820 GCA_035295005.1 Ktedonobacteraceae bacterium
CGCACCCATGTTTCTGATGGTTTCCAGGGCGAGCTGGTTGGCGCGGTCTACTCCTGCCTGACTATCGAAGATAGCCACGGTTGTCATGATATCGCTGCCTCTGGTGATGACATAGAAGGCGACAAACTCCGGCATATCGCGGACGACCGGCACAAATTCTTGTTGAAAGCGTTGTACAAGATTGATCACGACGTTACGATCTATCTTGTACTGGCGTACAGACCCATTCATTTTTCCTACAAATCCTTTCCTATGGATTGAAAATAGCGTTGCTGCTTGCATTATAGCATCTACCGGGTTTGCGTGGCCGCTATCTGCTTTGCCAGCGATTGCTCGTAAGGATTGGCGACGGGTATATGAGGCCAGTAGCGATGGGCCAGCGGATTCGCGGCGAGCAAGATGCCGAAGCGGTAGAGACAGTAGGCTTGTGGGGACGGTGCTGGGACGGACGATGAAGGGCTGGCGGCTGTTGGTTGCACAATCGCTACACAGCCAGCCGCCGGGACTGTCGCAGAGGTCAATGAGAAACCAAAACCATCGAGGCCGACCGGCGATGGTATTTCATTGATTTCATTATTGGTGGCCAGGCAAGCAAGGCTGTTATAGCCATTCTCTTCCTGCGTGTCAATGGTGGCTTGCCAGCCAGTACCATTCCAGACGATATCGAGAAACATGAAATGGGCAGAATTGGTCAAATCAAATTCTGTATCCGGTTGATCCCTGGCAATGGTGCGGCCATCCAGCGTGGTGAAGTCCCAGTATGCATGAGCGATCACTATCGTCTGCCAGTAATTTGGGAAGGTGACGGTTGAATACGAGTCCGGTACGGTGCAGAACCAGTCGCAGTTCTGTGTGACATCCTGCGACTGAAAATGATACAAAAAGTAGCACTCCGAATTATAATTGCTGGCACAAATCGCGCTCTCAAGCGCTGGATCGCCTACGCTGAGATCAAAATGCAGCGTTGCGTGCAGCGGCTGTGTCGCGATATCAGAAGTAATATTACCCTCAAGTTGGACAAACGGCTCGCCCGGTTGCACGGTCGTCGTGGATTGTACCGCGTCAAGCGCCTTCTGCGCGGTCTGTATCAATGCTGCCTGTTGTGTAGAGGGGAGCATATTCAGCGTATCATAAAACGTTACCTCCTGCGCGGTACTGGGTACGCCATTCATGGGCGCTGCGATCGCAATATGTTTGCATGTATCGGACGTGGCTATGGGGACCGAGAGAGTACAACGTATTGGTCGGAAAGGGCTGGCTTGCCAGACAAACTGATGATGTCCCCGTGTCAACTGAACAGCCTCATTCGTAGAAAATACGAAATCATGTCCATCAAGGGTGAGTTTGCCCCACGGTGGGCTGGCATCAAGATAAAAATGGTCAATATTTGGGACTAGAGTAGCGGTCGCGGTAGGTGTTGGCCCAGCCAATAATCCGAATAAGGAATGGACAGGTACGGTATTGTTTAAAATAAGCAGCAACGCCACGATAATAACAATAGCTGAGCTGACCACTCGTATAATACGCTGACGTCCTGTCAGCTTTGTGCGCAATGAAATATGCGTCTTGACAGCCTGTTTGTCGGGAGGGGACGAGGGAGTTGACGACACCGCCTCGTCTCGACTGTTTCGCCCACTATTTCCACCCGGCGTCTCTGGTGCAGGTTCTTCTGGCAACGTATCGAGATCAATCATCTCGATGGTAAAGTCATCATCCTGCTTTTGAGATTGTTCCAGGTCTTTGTCTCTCATGACTCTACTTTACTAGTTTGGCGTGTCAATGCATTAAATTGCTCGTTTGCCGAGAGGCGTTTGAATACCCAGTAACCAGCGTAAAATGCCAGTAGCCACATAACAACATCCATTGGCACGGCAAGCACGCTATCAAAGGTGGTATAGGTTGATTGCGTATAGGTGCCTGTGATATCAGCACCGGCTCGCAAAATAGGGATGCCGATAAGCAGCAACAGGGCGAACCAGTGGCCGCGCCCATGCCAGAAACGCTGGATGAAGAGATAGCCCAGACTGCCATAAATCAGGAATGGCGTAATGTAGAATGGGATGGGCAGGTGCAACAGCAGCCCATTCAGGGTATAATGCCACCAGTGGGCATAATAGGCCAGCAACTCAAAGAGCATATTGATCATTGCCATTGTTAGCCCACCGAACAACGAAGCAATCAATAACGTGCGGGGTGGTCGCAAAAACAACATTACGACCGCGAGATAGATAACGACGATAAAGGGAATAGCCAGTGTGGCAAATGCCTCTATTTCCATGTCAGTGTATAACTCCTTGTACGGATCCGATACCTCTGCAGGTATTGTTTATGCATATTATCACATCCATTGCCGGTAATCCCGGCAGCGAAGAAAGGATATGTATCTTATGAATATTCTACCATTCCGCGTAGCATTAGCTCAAATCAATGTTACTGTGGGTGACTTTGAGGGCAATGCGCGAAAAATACTGGACGCGATGCGACAGGCACACGCGGCGGGGGCGCATGTGATGTGCGTTCCCGAACTGGCCTTAGCTGGCTACCCACCGGAAGACTTGCTGCTCAAGCCAGGCTTTGTAGCCGAAAACTTGCGCAAATTGCACGAATTGATTGAGGCCAGCAGCGAGTTGCCGGGACTGGTCTCCGTCATCGGTTTTGTGGATCGCGACATTGATATCTACAACGCGGCGGCGGTTATCTCCGAGGGAGAGATGGCAGGAGTCTATCACAAACATTACCTGCCCAATTATGGCGTCTTTGATGAGAACCGCTATTTCCAGGCCGGTCAGAAAGCGCCCATTTTTGTGATCAATAATGTGCGTGTGGGCGTGAACATTTGCGAGGACGTGTGGTATCCTACCGGTCCCATGACCATGCAAGCCTACGCCGGAGCCGAAGTCATTATCAACATCAACGGCTCTCCCTACTATGCCGACAAGGGAACGTTCCGCGAAGAGATGATGGCGACCCGCGCTGCCGATAATGGCGTGATCGTCGCCTACCTCAACATGGCCGGTGGACAGGATGAACTGGTCTTCGATGGCGGCAGCATGGTCTTCAACGAGCAGGGAACGCTCATTGCCCGCGCAAAACAGTTCACGGAAGATTTGCTCATTGTTGACCTCGACACGGCCTCCGTGTTTCGCTCGCGCCTGCACGACCCACGCCGTCGGCAGGAACGTTTGCAGGTCAACGATGAAAATGTTCCGGTCATTCACGTTGCGACGACGGCCTACACACCACAGAAGACACAACATATCCCCGTTCTCGATGCGCCGCAGCGAATTGAGCCGAAGATGAGTTATCTTGAGGAAATTTATGCCGCGCTCGTGCTGGGTACCGGCGATTATGTGCGCAAGACGGGTTTCAAGAAGGCTATTCTCGGCCTCTCCGGCGGCATTGACTCGTCGCTAACGGCGGTGATAGCCGTTGACGCACTTGGCGCTGACAACGTTCTCGGCATTTCTATGCCTTCGGGCTATTCGTCCGAGGGCAGCAAAACCGACGCACAAGAGTTGGCGGAGAATCTCGGTATCCAATACCTGACCATTCCGATTGAGGAAACGTTCCGGGCATCACTCAAGATGTTACAACCCGCACTTGGCGAGGGTGATTATGGCCTGGCGGCGGAGAACTTACAGGCGCGTATTCGCGGCAATATTCTGATGGCCGTCTCCAACAAACTTGGCCCCATCGTACTTACCACCGGCAATAAGTCCGAGATGGCTACCGGTTATAGCACGCTCTACGGCGATATGGCCGGTGGCTTCGCTGTCCTCAAAGACGTATTAAAGACGCTCCTCTACCAGCTCTGTATCTA
>DATGJV010000461.1:0-4815 GCA_035295005.1 Ktedonobacteraceae bacterium
GCTGGTAGGTGAGGGTATTCGATTTGCCATTTACTCCGGTCAAATGGCGGGTACTGTGGCTGCTGAAGCGGTGAGAGCAGGGAATACATCGTTGGCATTTCTGGAGCGTTTTGATAAACGGTGGCGGGCGCGTTTTGGGCGTGACATGGATATCTCCTATATGATCAATAAACGCATTGCCACCTATACCGATGAGCAGTGGGATGGTGCGCTCGACCTGATGAAGCGCCTTACGCCAGCACAGATGGCGCAGGCATTGCGTGGCGATTTTACTGCCGGACTCGTTATGGGTGTTCTGGCACGCAATCCAGCATTGATTGCCACGGGGGGGAAAAAGTTCCTCGATTTGATGCTTGAACGCATCAACAAACCTGTTGTGCAACCTGTATAAAGGGGGTCAGCGTCGGGCTCACCACTGTACAGATGCGTGAAATGCCGACTGAAGTGGATCAGTTGGTCGCTCTCGATCAGCAGTTGGGTATCCTGGTTAAGGGGCCACGACCATTTTCCCCTCAAATCCCCGCTTTTGAGGGGAAAATGGTCGTGACCCCTTGCTCAAGAAAGCAGGTGAAGCAGGAGGCGGCTCAGCCATTCGAGTACGAAAGCCAGGAGGAAACCAGACAGAGGCCCAATGAGCCAGCCGCGCAGAATCCCCACGATCTGTTTCCGCTGGACGGTTTCGCGTCCACGTGCGGCTCCTGTCCCGGCCATTGCGCCAATGAGTGCCTGATTCATCGAGGTAAAGAACCCCTGGCTGACGGCTGCCAGGACCACGAGCGCCTGGACCCCTTGAGCGGCACTCGCCATTGTGAGATCCATCTTGACCACATCAAACGCGACGGTTTTGAGAATACGGCGACCCCAGGTCAGCGCTCCAATTGCCATCGCCACTCCCCCAATGAAGCCTGCTAAGGTGGGGGAGAACAGGTGTGTGAGGAGAAAGACGCCGGTTGCATTGGAGACATCGTTGGCCCCCAGGACAAACGAGGCCGCGATCCCTACGCACACCAGGAGAAGCGGCAACACACGGAGCGCAAGCGCGGTCAGGGTGCCAGGCGCAGCCTTTTCTACCCACTGCTGCGCTGAAGGTGCCACACCAGGAAAGGCATGGGCAATCCAGCCCGTTTTTGGCCTCGTCAGAGGTTCACTTGTTTGGCGTTCGGTCTGAACGCGTGCAAGTTCCGCCGGCACGACCAGGTCAAGCAAACGGGTGAAGAGAAAACCCAGGCCAAAGGCGACGACGGGTGCGCAGACCCAGACGAGGGCCAATTTTCCAATCGTTTCCCAAAAGACGGGAAGATGACCCGCCAGGCCAACCCCGACGACACAAAACACCAGAATCTGAATCGTTGAGGTTGGAATCTTCTGATAGTTGTAGAGTAAGGTTAATAGCCCGGCAGAAAGCACAATGACGATAGCATCAGGGATGGAAACGCTCCGATCACTGACAATGTGCTGCCCAACTGTGGTTTCCACCCCCCCGGAGGCGAATGTTGCTCCCAGAACGGTGAGGATCGCGATGAGGACGAGAGCAGGCCACAAGGCAATCGAGCGTGCAGCATAGGGCATCCCCATTACTGCCCCGGTGTAATGGACCCCCAAGTTCCAGGCGAAACCCACTGCCACGATGACGAGAACGACTATGCTGATGCTTCCCATGAGTTTTCTCCTTGCACTGAGGGTGCCGAACGACTGCTCCAGAAAGCTGCCGGTTACCCATATCGCACAAAAACCACGACGCGTTGATCCTTGCGATCAGCCACTGGCAGCGTGTACTACGCAATCGCTGAGAGATGTGCTTGCCACGCGGGATAGCCGCCGTCCAGCGTGGATGCTTGATAGCCTCGTTCCCGCAATTGCGCGGCGGCACGCTCACCGCGTGATTCGCCTCGATGGTGCATATTGCAATACGCGACCACCTGGCGATCCTGGGGAATCTGGGCGAGTTTGTGGGGAAGCTGACCCAACGGGATATTGATGGCTCCCTGAATATGACCAGCAGCGTATTCCTTCGCTCCACGCACGTCGATAATCAGCGGAGGCGCGTCGGTGGCGAGGCTTCCGGACAACTCTTGCGGACTGATGAGTACACTCACCGGAGCCTTGAGCAGGGGATCGGAGAAGATGGCCTGGAAAGCAGGTTCGTTGTGCAACCCTTCAAGATCGTTGTCGTGCTGCGACCATTCGATCAGGGTGGGTCTGAGTTGCAGTGCCTCCGGTAAAAGCTGCAATGCTTTCTCAGGCCAACCATTGATCGCGTAAAAGCAGGCCTGATTATACATGACGACCCCAAGATTCTCCGCCGGCATTGCAGCCTGTCGCACAGCCGCTAACATGGTTTCTTGCAACCGGGCTGCATGCTCTCTCCTGCCACTCTGAAGATAGAAGGTGCTGAGCTGGGTGCAGGGATGCCAGAGGCCGTTGCCCATCGTTTCCCCACGCAATGGTTCGTCACCTTCCTGCCAGGGATAGTGATGCGGATCGCTCAGTTCTTCTTCACTCATGCTCTCAACCTGCGCGATCAATGCCTGGAAGACCTGCTCTCCTTCGACCAGGAGTTCCTGGAAGCTGCGCTCCTGGTAATGCAAGAAAGCCGTGCTATCGATCTGGTGAACCAGCTCCATATCTCGCCAGACCGGAGGAGGGACCTCACCTTTTTGCGCGGTAGCCAGTTTCTGCGTCTGCAACTGTTTCCAGCGTAAGATGTTCGCCAGAAAGTCTTTGGCCGCCCACTTCTCCGGCGTCCCTTGCGTGTTGCGTTCGGTCTCGCTCAACTCCTCAACCATCGCCAGTTCCTGTTGACGTGCGAAGTGGAGCAGCGTCAGTATCTGGGGTTTCATTTGCGTGTCATTCATGGTAATCGGTCCTTTCATTTCCTGAACTCGTTGCGAACGCGGGAAGCTCCTCCACGGTGCCTCCTCGTCGTTCGACGATCCCTTATCGTTTGAGGACAAAAATCCTTACGCATTTTTTTGCGCCGCAAAAAGAGGGAAAAATGATGTCAGGAAATAGGTATTCAGGTGATAAGATAAAGATAGAAGATGAAGACGAAAGGAGCAGCGAGATATGCAAACACTTCAAGATTCGCTGACGCAACAAACCTGGCCTGGCGAATGGCAACGACTCCGTTCGGCTCTGCTAACCGATCAGGATGGAATACTGACTGAAACGCGCCGTCGGCTGGCGCGGCTGGCGCGTGCGCGCGGCGTCGAGCCTCATGCCATTGACGATGTGGTGCAGGAGACGCTGCTCGAAGCATGGAGTCATCTGGACCGTCTGTATGCTCCGTCTGGCTTTCACCTCTGGATTGACGAAATCTGTCGCAATGTTTGTCGGCGTGCGGCTCATCGGCGCGAAGTGGATCTGCTTCGCCACGTGCCACTCTCTTCGCCTGCACCGGGCGAAGATGAAATTGACATCCTCGCCCAACTTCCCGATCCCGAGGCGTTCGATCCGTTTGAAGAACTGAGCCGCCAGGATGTGTTCATCCTGCTCGATCGTGCGTTGGGAATGGTACCCCAGGCCACGCGCCAGCTTGTCGATCTGTGTTATTTGCGTGAACTACCGCATGCGGAAGTGGCCGAACGCCTGGGCATCACGAACGGCACGCTCGATACTCGCCTCCATCGGGCGCGTCGCCAACTCCGTCAGATTTTCAGTGGTCCATTGCGTGAAGAGGCGCAAGGATTAGGCATGGCGCTGGATGAAACGCTCGCTGACGGCTGGCAGGAGACGAGTCTGTGGTGTCCCCGGTGTATGCATCGGCGTCTTCAAGGATGTTTCATCCATCCTGATGCTGAAGATGGGCCGAATCTGCATCTGCGTTGCCCGGGCTGTTCTCGACGCTATGGACAAGACACCGTCCATAGCATGGGCCTGGTTTCGCTCTCGGGACTGCGAGCTTTCCGACCCGCCTGGAAGCGCGTCATGCAAGGGTTGACCGACCACATTCTGCAACTGCTTGCACAGGGCCAGTATTCCTGCTGGTATTGTGGCAAGCCAGCGTTGATAGAAGTGAAAGGCAACGAGGGCCTCGAGACACAATCGCCAGACCGAAGCTTCGGTGCGAGTGGCTCCGAACCACGCGTTCCCTACCCGTTCTGGATACATCTGCACTGCCCGCACTGTGGTCGGGGAGCTGAAATCCAGAGCAATATCCCGTCTGTGGACCAGCTCGTTTACTGGTCGCACCCGCTCACCCGGCAGTTTCTTCTGCAGCATCCCCGTTGGAGCAGTACGCCCGGCAGCGTCGTGGAGTATGCCGATGAGCCTACCATCCCTTTGCACCTGGCAGACCTGGAGAGTAACGACTCCCTGACCATTCTGGCACGCCGCCAGACATTACAGCCTCTGGTTGTCTTCTGAGAAAAGACACATGCTCTCTTGACCTTGACACACCTGAAAGATCCTCTCCTGTGATCCTGCTCATTCCCCCCTCGATCGGCCAGTTTATCTCTTGAGTAAAACGATTCCTGTGCGTAACAACCAGATCACCCATTCTGCCCACATGGATACACGACGTTGATTCCTAAAGAGGGGGAAGTAACTAACGGGAATAGATAGCAAGGCTCCTTTGTTTGATACTACAGATAACGGTATCTTCCAATAAAACCTGAAGGAGCTATTTGTGCAGGAAACACTTTCATCTTCCTCAACAACGCAGGAAAAAATTAAAATGTATGCCACGACGTGGTGTGGTGATTGCCGCATGGCAAAACGGTGGTTTGACTCACACGGCATACCCTATGAATATATCAATATCGAGCAGGACGACGCGGCGGCAGCCTATGTTGTGCGCGTGAATGGTGGCTCAAG
>DATGJV010000462.1:0-6178 GCA_035295005.1 Ktedonobacteraceae bacterium
TTGATCGCGAGTCCTTCGATTTGTCCTCTGTACGTATGATTATATGTGGCGGCTCTGCCGTGCCAGAGGGATTGATTCGGGGCTTGCAGCGTCACAATCTGACAATTGTGCAGGCGTGGGGTATGACGGAAACCTCACCATTGGCTTCCATCAGCAAACTGCGCAAGTATCAGGAGGACCTGCCATTCGACGAGCAAGTGCGTATTCGCGCCCGACAGGGAACGGTTGTGCCTGCGGTCGAGCTTCGTGTCGTAGATATAGATTCGGGGCAGGAGGTACCGTGGGACAATAAGACATTCGGTGAGTTACAGGTGCGCGGCCCCTGGATTGCGCGTGCCTACTATCGCGACAGCGAATCGAGCGAGAAATTTGCGCATGGCTGGTTGCGTACCGGCGATGTTGCGGTCGTTGACGAAGACGGCACTATCCAGCTTGTGGATCGCACAAAGGATGTTGTCAAATCCGGCGGCGAATGGATTTCCTCGGTGGAACTTGAGGGTCTGATTATGGGACATCCCAAAGTTCTCGAAGCCTGTGTCATTGGTGTGCCACATCCCAAATGGTCGGAACGCCCTGTGGCTTATGTTGTGGAGAAGCCCGAACAGGTAGGGAAGGTGAGCAAAGAAGAGATTATCGAGTATCTGACGCCTCGTGTCGCGAAATGGTGGTTGCCCGATGATGTGATCTTCATCGAAGCTGTGCCAAAAACCAGCGTGGGCAAATTTGATAAAAAAGTGCTACGCGCTGATTTCGCTCGCAAAGCATAATTTCATTTCAGGATGCAGCAAGAAGGGCGTTGCGGTCGCCGACCGCAATGCCCTTCTTGCTGCATCCTGAAACTTCCTGAAACCTTAACCTGCTTCTGGTACTTTCCTACCAAAGGCAAGCTGGCATATGCGAATGTATGAACTTTGTGGCGTACAATTGCGAATGTGTGGTGGTATATAAGTATGTTTCAGCAAGGTTCAATGCACACAGCTGGTTGTTAGTCAGGGGAAAGTACAAATGAACAATAGAATTGCTCCTATCGGAGGTAGGCAATTTACGCAGTCTGCGGAATATGCAGATATTGTCATTGTGGGCAATGGCATTGCAGGACTTACTGCCGCTATAGAAGCCCGTCGTCTTGCCCCGCATATGAGCATTGTCATGATTACCGACCAGTGCCATCCAACGATTCATACTCCCGCGCTCAAACAATTTGCGATTGGTAAAATGGAACAGGAGCAATTACTGGCCTATCCAGCAGGTACGGAACGTATGCAGCGAATACATGTGGTCAATGCACGAGTAGAGGGTATTAACGCTCAGGGCAAATATCTCCATTTACAGGGAGGGTACGGATTTGGCTATGGTTCGCTGCTGATCGCCACAGGCAGTAAAGCAAACGGACTTCCTTCCAATTTCCCAGGCCGCGATTTTGACGGCGTGTTGACGCTGCACCGTTTACAGGACTATCTCAATCTGAGGAGAAGGCTTCCTGAAGTGGATTCCGCGGTGGTTATTGGCGGAGGCGCTCACGCGATTGAGACGGTGATGGCCCTTCTGCATCATGGTATTGAGGTTCACTGGCTGATTCGCGGCGCAACGTTTCTCTCGAAAGTGCTTGATGGTCCCGCTTCAGAGCTGGTTTTAGAACATACACGGCACGCTGGCGCAAAAATCTATACAAATACCCAGGCAGTAGGTGTGGTGGGAAGGCTCGGATCTGCTATAGGAGTCGTGACAAGTCAGAACGAGATGATACCTTGCCAGATGGTACTCGTTTGTACGGGGACATCGCCCGATACCACACTGGCGGATCATTGCTCTATACCCATGCTGCACCAGCAAGGTATCCTGGTGGATGAGCAACTTCGTACCAATGTACGCGATATTTACGCCGTCGGCGATGTCGCGGCACTCAAAAATCCACAAACAGGCGTGTACGAAACGCATGCACAATGGTATGCCGCCGTTCGGCAAGGAGGCATCGTAGCCGCAGCAATGACAGGACAGTATGATCGCCTACGGCACGCTATGGGTGTTCCCTGGCATGCGACAAATGTGGGGGAACTCTACATGCTGACGGTAGGGACTCCTCTGGTACCGTTAAAAGGCGCAACGCCGCTCACGGATCGAGGAAAAAAGAGGTACCGCCGTATGTCAATTATCGGCGATAGACTGGTCGGTTATCTCTCTCTCGGTTCTGTGCAACCCGATAGCCTCGCGATCAAACGCATCATAGATGAAGGGCTTTCAATCAGTAGTGTGAAAAAAGCTTTGCTGAAGGGCAATTTCGACGCACGTAAGTTTTTTTCTCAGAGGCAGTCGCGCAGTATGCAGGAGATGGTCACGTCCGGCAAATTACCTGCTATTGTACCGAATCAGTATGTTGCCCCATTGTTTCCTGTACAACCTTTGCCTGTAATGCCGCCAACGGCAATGCAATTTTCACAACAGCCAATCAGACTGGCTCAGCACCCTGGAACCGTCTTGCCAGTATTACCAACATCACCGACCGTGCAACAATCTGTTCCTGTCAGGGTAGTCAGGGCCGAGCAGGCGACAATACATCAACTGGAGGAGATAGTTCCTTTACTACCAGTAAAAAGAGAGCCACAGACGGGACCCCGACGGAACACGCGCCCGTTATTTGCGTCAATTTATCATCAGGCGACGATTCATGTCTGGGATGATGCCCAACGGCCAACGACAGATGCGTTGCCCCCACCCGTTAAAAATGGCAAGAAAGTGATTGAGTCAATACTTGTTCCTCTGCCGGCTCGTCCTGTGACGCGCAATCTCTGGACATATAGCGAAAAGATACCGGCAGCCCAGGTACGAAAAACCGATAGTCTTGAGACTGAGAAGGTGGGTGAGCCAAAAGGCGAAAGTAAGAGGCCAATCAATTTTTTGCTGTAGTATAACTCTCCAGGATACCTGGAAGGGCTATCGAAGGAATAAAGGATGCCGAAATCTGCTCTTCTACATAAAACGGGGCCACAGGTGGCACAGGAAATTCATGCTTGTATAGGGTGCAATGAATGTCTGTTGGCGTGTCCTGCCGTAGCCTCGCCTATCACCATAGATGTTCTCAATCGGGAAACGCTGTCCGGGCCTATTTCGGCTCCGGTGGCCCGCTTTGCTCGCGCCTGTTACCAGTGCGGCGCATGTGTTTCGCCATGTCCAGTTGGGCTTCATCGTGACGCGATGATGATGTGGATAAAGGTACGTCTCTTGCGCCTGGAAAGAGAGAAGTAACAGAACGTATGCCTGTTCCTGACTTTTCCTATGACGATGATGACCGTTCTCAACGGCATGTTTCACGCAAATTGCGCAGCGAAAAAGGCTATTCATGGCTTTACTGGAATCTTACACGATCATGGAGTGCTGGTCTCTTTGTGACGCTGATTGTGGTTGCAGCTGGCGGAGCCTTTTACCTGTGGTACGATCACCCCGGCAATGACACTACCCCGGATGGTACAGCGGGACTGGTATATGCATTTATCGGGACAGGGTTTTTCATTCTTGCCGCCATCTTGTACAGCGTGCGCCGTCGCTCTCATAAGCGTAGTACGGGCCAACTCAATGCTGCCCTGAACTGGCATGTGTTTCTGGCACTGACAGGGTTGGCGCTGCTCTTCATGCATGCCTTCGGACATTTCGCGGCAATTTCCGGTACCTATGCCCTGTTTGGCCTGATCGTTTTGTCCATTAGCGGCGTCATTGGTCGTATGCTTGATCGTATAATGCCCCGGTTGATTGCGAAAGAAGTGGATAAAGCCTTGACTGTGCAGGGGGATGACCGGGTAGTAGTCGTTTCACAGAAGTTGCAAGCGATTGTTGTTCATAACACACAGAAACTTCGAGGCTTTCAAATTTCTCCCACGCAATCAACGCCCGTATCCCCAATTGCTCAACCTCCCGTTGGTAGCGGATTGCCTGTAGTTTCCAGCAAACAATCGTTGCATGTGCCGTGGGATTTGGCGTATATTTCATTGGAACCAACGCAGCAGGAATTAGATCGGGATGCACCTCGTTACCGCTTCATTCCCGATAAAAAAAGTGCGCTCAATCAGCCTGGCACACTTATGCCGGGAACGGATAAACATGTAGCTGAATTGCAAGCCATCCATCACGCGATGCAGCGCGAGCAGTTCTATCGCTACATCATTCGCTACTGGCGAGTCCTCCATATTTTCCTGGCTTTCACCACGATTGGCCTGGTAATCTGGCATATCATCTTTGCCTGTACGATCCTCTTCCCACGGTTTATGCATTAGGATTGTTCCATATTCACTATGAAATTCAGTTGTAGAGGGAGGCTTCCAAAGGGAGAAAGCGCGAGCGGGATGTGCTGACACATCCCGCTCGCGCTTTCTCCCTTTGGAAGCCTCCCTCTACAACCAGTTATTGTTGAGCAGGGGTGCGAGCTGGGCAGGTGATATCAATCTGTTGTGCGTTTTTATCAAAGGCAAAAGAACACGTTTGGCCGTTGATCGTGGTCATGCCGGTACAGCCCGTGAGAATTGCCCCGTTTACAGAGCAGTTGACCGGTGAATTGACGTGCGAGCCATCAATCGTTGCGGAAATGGCAACTCCATTGCCATCTTTTTTCACCGATACAGGATCGCGCTGACCAATCAATTTCGTGCAGTTCAGACCATTGGCACCGTAGGTAGTGACGAATCGCTGCGCCAGGAAGGTGAAGAGCGAGTTCGCGGCTCCTGCATCCGGCGTGGCAAACATTTTTGTAAAGTGAGAGTCAAGCAGCATGCGTTGCGGCGAGATTGCCAGCAAATTCATGCAATAGAGTCGGGTGCTGGCATCGTTCAGGTTTTGTGCCGGAATCTGGTCAACACCTGCTCGATAGGCATTGATTTTATTGAGGTCGGGATTGCCATTGAGCAGTACCATCGGGTCTCCAGCAGGTACCAGTGCGACGGGAGAGGCCTGATGTGCGGCTGCCTGTAGTTCGTCGAGTGGAAGACCGGTTGCCGGGTTGCCTGCATCAGCAAGATTCGGGGCCATCCAGGGCGAACAACCAAGCGCGGGATCAACAAAGCTATCGAGTAATCCATTGTCGCTGCCGTTGAATAACTTTTGTGCACCTGGCATGGCTTTGATATTCTTCTGCGTCATCTGCGCAATTTGACCGTTTCCGTTTACCAGGTACATTGTTGTCACATTATCGCTCTGATCCTGATCAACGAGCGAGAAATCACGGACAGTGGGACAGAGAAGGCCATCTTGCGCTTTTTGTATCGCAGGTGGAACCAGCTTATTCGCTTGAATTGCCTTTTTGGCGGCCTGGAAGAAGGCTGGTGCGTTACAATAGGAAACCTGACCAAAGATAGAGCCATTTACTCCATTGACACAATTACCTCCTTGCAGACTGCCGTTTGAATCTTGTAAGGTCAGGGTAGTGCCATTGAAGCCAAACCAGATACCAACAATTGCTCCTTGAGGCAGATTTGGGACAACAGGAGCTATTGCCGGTTGTGTTCCCTGATCAACTACAAGCGGGTCGTAAATAGCAATAGTGCCGGTGACTGGATCAAGCACAGATGCCTGCACGAACGCTGTTTGCATCGCATTCGTTTCATTGCATGGGCCATTTGCTGCATCAAGTGCGGTTAACTGATAAGGAGTTGCCAACCCCTGTGCGGTCAATGGCTGTGGTGGAACAATCAAGGCGCAATTGCCATTGATAGCAGGGGCAGCGTGGGACTTCAGTCCTGGCAAGATAAAAATTGCCCCGACGACAAGCGCCAGAATAACAGGAACAAGCATACCAGTAATGATTAATGGTAGCAGTTTCCTGCGCCGACTTCCCCGATAACGTAATGTACTGGATGATCGTCTACGCATGACCTTTCAACTCCTTCTTTTTTTTCAGCCTCGCAAATACCTTGCGATGACTACTTACTAATCTGGCATGACATCTCTATGTACGGTTCACCGTATAAGTATGCCGAACAATTCGGCATGGAAACTACATATGACGCTTTGACCTACATTGATTTCCCTTGACACACACCGCCAATTGCATTGTACTTTATGGTAATCCGTATATTTGCATGCATACGGCCTTTTTGGCATGAAAGTACCAATCAGTGGTTAAGGTTATCAAAAGAACGATGGGGAAGAGAAATCAGCCAGTTTTTAGCTCAGCATATGTGCTCAGCTAAAAACT
>DATGJV010000463.1:0-6942 GCA_035295005.1 Ktedonobacteraceae bacterium
CATGTGATGACATTAAATTCATTAGCGCCCCAACGCAGCAGGCGACTCCTCACCTCAAGTTTGTCGCAGGGCGTATGCCTGCAATGGCGAGTGGCGACATTGAAGTTGCGCTAACAGCTGAGAGCGCAACTTTTTTGCATAAAGCTGTTGGCTCGATTATCTTGACCAGTATTGCCTTTATTTACGTTCCGACCGCGAGTTCGAACTTGCCGCCAAAACGAGTGGCGCTGACTGTGCCACTGCATGTCGTCGGTATATTTACACCCCCGGCAATAGATGATCCTTACTGGCATGGCCGCAGTTTCTTGAGTGCCATCCATCCGCCAAAGGTGCCGGGCCTCTCATATATAGGGCTGGTTTCCAGCGAAGGATACCTCTCGTATATCAATCAACTGGCGTCACAACCGCAAGTGCAAGGACAAAATATGGAACTGCCGGTGACGCTAAACTGGTACTATGCCTTTAATGCATCCCATCTCTCTATCTATAATCTGGACGATATCATCAATGGGGTATCCAGTGTTCAAATAGGTGTTGGCAATAGCGGGACATTCACACAAGCGCCGTATTTGGAGCAAACCAAAACACTTCTGCCATCGAGCGTGCTGCAACAGTTTAAGGATCGTGTCCCGGTGGCCCAGGTTCCGACGGGGGGATTGCTTTTCCTGGTGCTTGGGCTGGTGTTATTCTTTGTCACGATGATGTCTGATCTGCTGGTGGATCGCCAATCCGATGCGATTGCGGTGCTGCGTAGCCGTGGGGCCAGTCGCACGCAGATATTCGGCTCGTTTGTGACTCAAAGTCTGGGATTGGGCATCATCGGACTGATTGTTGGGCCGCTACTAGCTATTCTCGTGGTCACATTGATCGGAACGGCACTCCTGTCGTCCACTGACCGAGGGGCTTTGAACATTATCGCAACGAATTCCGGGCAAGTTCTTTCGCGTCTCAGCCTGTATGCCGTTGCTACTGCCATCGTGGCTGTCGTAGCGATGGTGATTGCGGTGAGCCGTAGCACATCCCTCGATATTTTGAGTATGCGTCGCGAGTCCGCCCGTTCGACCCGGCGTGCGGTGTGGCAGCGATTGAATCTGGATGTGGTGGCCGCGATAATTGCTATAATTGGCTATGGAGTCTCGGTCTACATTACCAATTCCAGTATCTTGAATGTGCAATTACGGTTGCTGCTGGTTTCCCCATTGACATTACTCGGCGTCGTATTTCTGCTCATTGCTGGTATCTTGCTCTTCTTGCGGTTTTTCCCCGTGCTGTTGCGCCTGGGGTCCAGTATAGCCACGCGAAATCGGGGCGCGGCACCTATGCTGGCAATGGCTCAGATGGCACGTGCGCCGCGTCAAAGTATCCGCATGACACTTTTACTTACTCTGTCAACCATTTTTACGATTTTCGCACTGGTGTTTATCTCGTCGCAAACCCAACGTGTTCCAACCGTGGCCGCGTTTCAAGCAGGTGCCGATTTCAGTGGTGCTACCGTCAGTACCAGCTTCGGGCCTCCTGATTTTAAGAGTGTGACAGCACAGTACAATCACATTCCAGGGGTCATTTCCGCGTCCGTTGGCTATACCGCCCTCGCTAACGATGGTGGTGGCGTTCTGGGCAATCCCCTGTCAGTACGAGCGGTAGATGCTGACTCATTTGCCCGCACGGGTATCTGGAATACGCAGGATTCGGCGCAATCCCTCTCAGACCTGATGGGCAACCTCATTTCCCAACGACAGAATGGTCTTTATGGCAGTTATGTGCCGGCTTATGTGGACGAAGCGACCTGGGATGGATTACATCTCTCGCCTAACGAACATTTTACTCTGATTTTCAACGATGGCAATGTCTACAATGGGTCCGTAGATTTTGTGGCATTGGGCGAAGTGCAGCACATTCCTACGATTGCGGATACCACACAGACAATCAATACCAGCGATTTTGTTGCTTCTGGCGGCGTACTGGTGGACTATAAGACGTTCACTGGCGTCTATATTAATGACTTCAAGTTTATGGGGGCGACTGTTCCTATCAATTACGTCTGGTTACACACGAAAGATGATGCCGCATCTCTGGCAAGTGTGCGGCAAGCGTTGACGACGGCGACCGGATGCTGCCTGCAACTGGCTCCCTTAAATGACCGTCGCGCTATGATTAGTGGTATGCAGAGCGACCCTTTGTACCTGGACCTGATCGGGTTGCTGGCAATTGGTGCGGCCACCACCATCTTACTGGCCTTGATTGGCAACCTGATTGCTTCCTGGCTCAGCGCCCGTGGCCGCCTGACGAGTTTTGTGGTGTTACGTGCCCTGGGAGCGGCGCCCGGTCAAGTGGCGCGAGTCTTGACGTGGGAACAGGCAATCATCTATGCAACGGGTATTCTTCTGGGAACCGTTTTTGGTATATTGTTGTCGCTCTTAGTCTTGCCATCTCTGGTGTATACTGGCGTTGGTTTATCAGCAGATACATCCAGCGGGCAGTTCTACTTGATACAGACGATTCCGCCCATTCAGGTTGTGCTGCCACTGACCCTCTTGCTTGTTATCGCTGCGTTGATCGTCATTTGTGTCACTGCTCTTGGCATGATGGTGCGTGTTGTCTCGAAGCCTTCTATCAACCAGACGCTTCGACTCAATGAAGACTAAGTGCAGAGTATAATAGGAGTTTCTATGTCAAAACCACTGGTGGTCTGTGATAATCTGGTAAAAATCTATAAAGTGGCAGACCTCGAGGTTGTCGCACTTCAGGGGCTGGACTTAGAGGTCATGCCAGGCGAGATTATGGCAATGGTTGGTGCTTCGGGTTCAGGCAAAAGTACCCTGCTCAACATTCTGGGTGGACTGGATATACCGAGTGCCGGCAAATGTATCGTTGATGGCAATGACCTCACGCGGCTGGTTGAGTTGCAGCGCATCAACTACCGGCGTCATATTATTGGTCACATCTGGCAGCAAAGTGGACGAAACCTGCTGCCTGAGCTAACCATCGCGGCAAATGTCGAGCTACCACAAATGTTGTCTGGCATTGATGAGCGCACACGTCGGAGCAAAGCCAATGAATTGCTTGGACTTGTGGGATTGGGTGCGCATACTCGAAAGCGACCCGATCAGCTTTCTGGTGGTGAGCAGCAACGTGCTGGTATCGCGGTTGCGCTGGCGAATTCGCCTAAATTATTACTTGCCGACGAACCAACTGGCGAACTCGACTCCGCCACCGCTGCTGATATTCTGGCGTTGCTCTGTTCTTTGAGTAATAAGCTTGGTCTGACGATCATTATCGTGACGCATGACAGTGCAATTGCGGCGGGTGTAGATCGTACTATTGCGATACGTGACGGGCGAACCAGTACTGAAACCATACGACGCCAGGAGCCACTTTCCGCCATCAATGAGCAAATTCTTGCTCGTAGTTCCGTTATTGGGCTGTCGAGTGAGACACACCGCGAGTCCGTTCTTATTGATCGCGTGGGACGTTTGCAATTGCCCAAAGAAGCCCTCGAAAATTTTCCTTTTCATGGGCGTGCTGAGGTGCGTATTGCTGAAGACCACGTAGAATTGTGGCCCATTGATATGGACATGGGCGAACTGCTTGATGAAGAGACAACGAGTCGCCGCGAGTAAGTCAATGTACAACCCCTATCGGGAAATGGAAGCATGAAATGTAGTGACATTCACAAGGGGTGTCAGGATACCAGAGGAAGTATCAAATGGAGCAAGCAACCGTAACAAAAGTAGCTATTGCCGAGGTGCGTGGTGTGACGCGGGATTTTCAGGGTGGCGGAGGCATCGTTCACGCGCTCAAGGGCATTGATCTCAATATTCAACCGGGAGAATTTGTTGCCTTACGTGGGCGTTCTGGTTCGGGCAAAACAACACTGATCAATATTATTATCGGGTTGGATAATCCAACACAGGGGCAAGTATTTATTCTTGGTCATGATCTCTCTAAGATGAGTGAAAATGAACGCGCCCGCTTACGCCGCGAGAGTATTGGCATGATGTTCCAAAATGCACACCTGTTTCCCTCATTGACGGCGCTGGAAAATGTCGAGATTCCCTTACGCCTTGCGAATGTGGCGCAGGCTCAACGGAATAGACAGGCACGCCAGGCATTGGAGCGTGTTGGGCTTGGAGGTCGCATGCGCCATCGTGGCCTGGAATTATCTGGCGGTGAGCAACAAAGAGTCGCACTGGCTCGCGCTCTTGTGCATGAGCCGCGCTTCCTCATCGCCGACGAACCAACCGGCAACCTTGATTCGCTGACAGGGCGTGATATTACGACCCTGCTTCGCGATATCACACATCAGACGCAAATTGGGATGCTGATCGCGACACACGACCCGGTCATCGTGGAAGCATCCGACCGCGTTGCGCGCATTCAAGATGGGCGTGTGCTTGAAGAGTGATAATCACACAGAAGGACAGGGAAGACATACTTTGCAGAGGCTATCTGCAAAGTATGTCTTCCCTGTCCTTGTGCGGTTACAGGTATATCTCTCGGCGACAGTATAACTATTACCACTGTTATCATAAGATTAGAAGCTCGGATGGCGTTGGCAACCTGTTTATCGTGGATGTGATACAATATTCAGCAAACTCATGAAGTACTCGCCTCGCACGCATGTAACATTGAGTGGGTTCCATAGAAACGTTTGGCACAAAATGATGAGTACAAATGAAAGAGATGCGCAAGCACTTGATGCTTATTCGACGGCGGTAACTTCTGCCGCGGAGCGGGTGGGGCCTGCGGTCGTGCGAATAGATACGGAGCGTGAGGGAGGCCGTGGAGGACGTTATAACCGATCACAATTTGGTGGAGGACTTGGTTCTGGTTTCATCTTCTCCTCAGATGGACAGATTCTGACTAATGCCCATGTTGTAGCGCATGCTCAACGTATCAAAGTAACCCTTGCCGATGGGCGAACGTTTGATGCTGGTCTGATTGGACAAGACCCGGATGTTGACGTTGCCGTATTGCGCATAGGGGCTGACCACTTGCCCGTGGCGGAATTGGGACGTACACAACTCAAGGTTGGGCAGTTAGTTATTGCTGTCGGCAATCCTTATGGGTTGAACTGGACAGTTACAGCTGGTGTAGTCAGTGCGCTGAATCGCACACTGGATATTCCTGGCTCGCGCACGATGACCAACCTTATCCAGACAGACACCTCTATCAATCCTGGAAACTCCGGCGGCCCTCTGGTGGATAGCGTTGGACGGGTTGTTGGTATCACAACCGCGATGATGCCGATGGCCCAGGGGCTTGGTTTCTCGATACCTTTAGACACCGTGAAATCTACCATTGCGCAGATTACAAAGAAACGAGAGTCAACGCCGACAGGCGTATCAATGGGCGTAGGTGGTATGCGGACAAAGATTGATACAACTTTCCAGAAGACGTTTCATCTCACGCAGCCATCTGGCATGGAACTGCTTGAGATTCGCAGGGAAGGCCCCGCTGATAAAGCTGAACTCAAACGATTAGATGTTATCATTGCCGCCAATGATGAACCTGTGACCGAGCCACGCGATTTGCAGCGCATTGTGCGCCGTCATAAAGCAGGTGATAAAGTCACCGTAAGTTTTTTGCGCGGAGGCAAATTGCGCAAAGTGACCGTAGTGTTGTAGCCCCTTTTCAACAGTAGCACTAGATATTGTTTTTATCAACAATCGTTGAATGCTACAATTTGAATATTGCATATGAGAAACGTCTTACTTATTGAAAGTGAGACGTTTCACTTTTTATGGGCTGCTGAAATCACAGCCTCTCGAAAGAAGGATGGCACACTATGGCACCATTTATGACGCTGATATTCTTGCTTTTTATGGCTATGGTAGGTTTCGTTTTCGACCTCTACCTGTTCAGCCGTGGTGCTTTCGGAAACAGGTACGTCAGAAATACAAAATTCACGCGCCCTGTCTCAACTGGACCGTGGATGAACGATAAGGACGAATACGAACTTTATGTATGCTCGGATGCGATGTATGATAACGAGCGGTCACAACGTACCCACACTGTTCTGGTAATCCTGTGTGCTGCTATTGTAATAATCGGGATGATCCTATTCATGCTGATCAATACATTTGCGTGATAGCATCATGACGAGGTAACAGAAGTTGTCATTAAAGTGGCTTGTCGGCATATAATATGTCAGGCAAGCCTTCTATTTTTATCCATGTGCGAAACGGAGGAAGATTATTTCATGGTAACACTTCCAGAGAAGATGCATACGCGCTTTACTGATCTGGTGAATATCCGCTATCCCATTGTGCAAGGGGGATTATCGCACCTGTCATATGCAGAACTGGCGGCGGCAGTTTCCAATGCAGGAGGTCTGGGACAAATCGGGTGTGCATGTTTCTCGACGCCGGAGGAACTCCGGGCGGATATCCAGAAAGCGAAACGCTTAACCAATAAACCGTTTGGCGTCAATTTCCCCATCGGGCATATTCCCCTGGATGCCTTTGTAGATGCTGCTTTAGCGGAAAATCCGGCGGTAATCAGCATTACAGGAGGGAATCCTGAACCGCTTTTGAAACGTATTCAACAAAGCGGTGTTCCGGTGCGGACAATGGTGCTGGTTGCCGGTGTGCGAGCGGCACGCAAGGCGGAATCGCTCGGTGCAGATGCAGTAATTGCCGTTGGATATGAAGGCGGCGGCCACCTGGGACGTGACGATATCGGGACGATGGTATTGACACCGCGCATTGTTGAATCGGTTAACATCCCTGTGCTGGCAAGCGGCGGTCTTGCCGATGGACGCGGCCTTGCGGCGGCGCTTGCACTTGGTGCAGAAGGTATAGAGCTGGGAACGCGCTTTGTCGCGGTACGTGAAAGCAATGCGCACCCTCATTATCAGCAAGCACTCGTAGAGGCAAGGGAAACGGATACCGTTATTATCGAACGCAGCATCGGTCGTCCTGCTCGCGTCTTGAAAGGGCC
>DATGJV010000464.1:0-7609 GCA_035295005.1 Ktedonobacteraceae bacterium
CCTAAAAACTGGGTGAGCAAAGCATACAAATTACGTTTGGTATGCCAGCATCCCCCGGCCCCACATCCTGTAGGAGAGGCATATGCTTTAAGAAAAGATGCAAAATGGTGGGTCACGATCAATCCCTGGCTCAATCGTCTGATTGAATTTCTCAAATTTTCTGTACCGATGGGCAAAGCTATTGAAGCTCTGTATGATATCAACGCGCTGGATGTGAAATAATTGCAGGCAACCATCGGTCTGGTGGAACAAATCACGAATGACCTGAAAGACCTACCAGACTTGGACGAGATAAAGGACATAGCGAGACACTCTCAAACAAACTACGATCAGCAATATGTTGGCTCAGCCTTACGTACTCTTCATCACTACTTGCAAGAGGTCGATCCAAACGAGGTCTGGGCAGGGCTGCAAGCGACCTTGACTCCTGACGGGAATATACTGTGGTTATGCGGAAAGCATCGAGAGGAATATGAAGCAAAACCGCTCAAGCTAGATGTTTAATCAAGTAGGAGTTTGAGCAAGGAACGCATCCTTGAAACCATCTGTGGCTGGTTGTTAGCTTGACAAACTATGACATAGAATAGGACAAAAATAAATAACTTGACATATTGACCTGAATCTATGATACTATCAGGTAATAGGTAAAGCTTTTTCGTCTTTTCTATCTACAAGTCGGGTCAAGCTACGCCAGCCCTGGAGGGTTTGAGATACGGGGGATGGCGCGAGAAAGGGAACAGGCATGCAGCGCAACGATGGGCAATCTCAACCCAGGCGAATGGGCGGGCGAAAAACAGGGGAAGCCGAGACGACAGGGGCTTTCAATAACCCTGTACGCAACTCTGCGATGACGGATGATGATCTGGATTATGATGACGATGGCAATGATGGTAGTAGTGCTATGGGGAGATCACGCCCAAACAATAGCCCCATACGGCGACGCGCAAATGCAGTACCGGCACCCCGTCAAACTACAACAGGCATACAAATTCCCCCGGTCGCGAACAGGCGCACACAGCAGTATCCAACAGGACAACAGCCATTCCCGAAAAAGCCGTCACATTCACTGCCACCCTCACAGCCATACCGCAACACCAGAAGGCCACCGGGGCCATCAGAAGAGGACCAGAATGCAAAACGGCGTGTTCACTGGCTCCTGTTTGTTGGTATTGGCATGATTGCCATGCTGGTGGTATGGGTACTCGGCTCGTCGTTGCTTGCGTGGGTATCGTATGAACGCGATAATATTGTGTATGGCACACCGCGCACGTACCAGACCGATGCGGTTGTCGGTCATGGTGGGGACAATCTACAGCATCCCAGCCACTTCATAGCAGTCAATTTGAACCGGCAAGTCATTATCGTTGAATTTATGGCGGGCAGCCCGGCGAAATCCATAGACTACGTAGTCCCTTACTACATTCTTGGTTCAGGAGGCAATTTGACACCTGTCACCGTGAGCTTCCGCGATGTGACCGGCGATGGGAAACCGGATATGATCGTGGATATCCACCTTTCGCCCCAGGATCAAACGTTTGTCTTCGTCAACGATGGCACCAAGTTTCGAGCGCCTAACGCCAGCGACAATATTCATTTGTAACCCCGTAAGCGCACAAAAATCAGGCCAGTGGCAGAGCCACTGGCCTGATTTTTGTGCGCTTAGCGGAAAATGTTCTGGTAGTGTTCCGCTACCAGTTCAGCGGGGAAGAATTTGAGTAAGTTGACCATGACGAGCGCGAAGGCCGTCCAATCGAAACCCGCATCTATAGGAATACCCGTCACCGTGCCTACAACAGGCATGGCAATGCTGAGCAATGTTTCATTGAGGATGTCGGGAAAAAGTAAAAGTACCAGCAAAAAGGCGATAGTGAGCGCGAAAAGCAGTTTGCGCCAGGCGGCAATCCTGCGGTCGGTGATTAACGCGCCTATCAATTTGAACGTTTTACGAAGATGTAAGAAAAGCTTGAGACGTTTCGGTTGTGCGTTCGCTACTAACGCTTGTTGTTGCATGCTTAATTATTTCCTCCGCTATATACCACTTTTAATACCACTATTATTACGATTGGTGGAACAAAAAGTTTTAGGTAGTTTGTTTCAACGCATGCAAAACGCAATAACGTAGCCTGGCAACGGCGTTGCCAGGCTACGTTATTGCGTTTTGCATGCGTTGAAACAAACTTGCTTTCTTGAGCGTCTTTATAAATGTAGGGACTGCACCCTCTCCGGGGGAGAGGTAATAAGCGCGTCCGCAGTCGGCGTATTATTTCTTATACAATGGGCTATTCGTCTAAAATCAGCGTAAAAACAGCAGAGAACGTGGTATAATTGGGGACGTTATCATCGTCTGGTGGAGAGAGGACACACGCAATTATGGCAATGTTTGAAAGTTTATCAAAACGTCTTGAAGGTGTTTTTACCAATCTGAGCGGCAAAGGCAAGCTGACCGAGGACGACGTAAATGATGCTCTGAAAGAGGTACGTATCGCGCTACTGGAAGCAGATGTAAGTTTGAAAGTGGCGCGTAAATTCGTAGAGAATGTGCGCGAGAAGGCCATTGGGGCCGACGTTCTGGGTAGTCTCTCGCCAGCGCAACAGGTTCTGGCAATTGTCAATGAGCAACTCGTTGAGATGCTGGGGGGAAACGACGGTCAGAACAAGCTTGATCTGGGAGGTCAGCCGCCGAATGTGATTATGCTGGTCGGCCTGAATGGGGCCGGTAAAACGTCAACAGCCGCAAAGCTTGCGAATTACCTGCGCAAACAGGGCCAACGCCCAATCATGGTAGCGGCAGATATGTATCGTCCAGCCGCCGTTCATCAACTGCAAACGCTAGGCAAGCAGCTTGGTATCGCGGTGTATGCAGAGCCAATGGGGTCGAATCCGGTTGATATCTGCGTGCATTCCATCAATTATGCACGCGAGCAGGCGGCTTCGGTAGTGATTCTGGACACGGCTGGTCGTTTAAATATTGACGAAATGATGATGCAAGAGGTGATCAATATTCGCGGGCGCGTACAACCACGCGAGGTGTTGTTAGTGGCGGATGCTATGACCGGTCAGGAAGCGGTGCGCGTCGCGGACGACTTCAATAAGGCGGTCTCGTTGACGGGTATGATTCTGACCAAGATGGATGGTGACGCTCGCGGTGGTGCGGCGCTCTCGATACGTTCGGTAACGGGCGTGCCGATTAAATTTATGACCGTTGGTGAAAAGACGGACGCGCTTGAGCCTTTTTATCCTGATCGTTTAGCTTCGCGTATACTGGGCATGGGCGATGTACTCTCCCTGATCGAGCGTGCGCAGGAGACGATTGACGAGGAAGAGGCGTTGAAGGCGCAGGCCAAGCTCCAGCAGGGCAAGTTTGATCTGGAAGATTTTCTCACCGCCATGCGCCAGTTGAAACGTATGGGACCACTGCGGCAGGTGATGGAAATGATTCCAGGCTTCAACAAAGTGGCCGCTATGCCGGAGATGGAAGAGGCGCTGGAAGGCGACCAGATGAAACGTATCGAGGCGATTGTGCTTTCGATGACGAAAGAAGAGCGACACACGCCCGAAGTACTCAACGGGAGCCGTCGCAAACGCATCGCGCTGGGCAGTGGCACGTCCGTACAGGAAGTGAACCAGTTGATGGAGCAGTTCGGTCAGATGCGTACCATGATTCGCCAGATGAGTACGGGTAAGGGGAAGTGGGCGCAAATGGCGCGACAATTTGGTGGTGGAGGGGGTATGCCAGGGCTACCGGGGATGGATGGGATGGGAAATATGGGGAACACGCAGGGATTGCCACGACCAGGTGGGGGAAAAGGTAAGAAAACTGGCAAAGCAGCACGCAAAGAAAAACGGAGACAGAAAGCCAAAAGTGGAAGAGGGCGATAAATCGGGATCGGCTGGCACATTCGGGCGCGATTATTCCCTCTCCCCCGGAGAGGGTGCGAGCCCCTACAGCCAGCGGGCGCGATAAATCGGGCCCCTACAGGAGTTATCGTTTATGCGTACACATCATCCCACGTATTCGCCGATGCGAGCGATACAGTTGTTGCTGGCTGCGCTCTTATTAGCTGCTATTATCAGTGCCTGCGGCGGTAGTCCTCAGTCACAACAGGCAGCCAGCCAGAATAAGGCACAACTTGATGCTGCTTTGCAACATGCGAAGCAGATAGGCATTCCTGCATCGGTTCTCGCGCCTGTTGTTCAGAAAGAGAATAAGCTGAGCAGTTCTGGCGCACCATTCGCATGGTTCAATGACCAACCTGATACTGACTATTATACGAGCCAGGCCAATCAATATCACGCTCTGCTGGGGCAGGCGCAAAATCTTGTCGCTGACACTACAAGCCAATATAACACGCAGGCGCAGAACGATATGCAGGCTTTTGGGCAGGCCCTTTCGCGCCGGCAATCGCAACATATCGGCAATCTCCAGCACTTTGTCACTCAATACAATAACGACCAGTCGTTGCTCACTGCGGCACAATATCCCAAAGATTTTCTGGCTGTCAGTGCTGATGCAAATACGAATACACAGGCGCTGGGTTTGATGGGTTTAGATTTCAGCCGGTTGGGGACTTTTAAAAATACTATCACGCAAATGCAACAGGCAAATATTGATGTGGTTGCTATGCAAGGGCAATACCAGAGCGATGAGCAAACCTTCAGTAGTTCCATCACGCCGACCGATTTCCAGAATCTGAATGAGCTGATTGACGCGCAATACCAGATAGCAGTGGTAAGCTCCATTGGCTCGTTGCCCTACGTTGGCGCGGCAAAACTGGGTGAGTTCAAAACGCAGTTGGGGCTTTTAAAGCTCTATGGCATGGATCCCAGTTCGTATCAGAAACTGTATAATGCTGATACGACAGCAATGGGCAAGGCCAGGACTATTCACGATTTCCTGAAAGTTTCCAACCAGATTAACACAGACATGTCCTCTATGCATGATGATCTTGTGCAAGGGGCATCCAATTACCTGATCGGTGAACTTGATCGCGAGGCCAATGCCTGGGGCAACGCGCACCTGTACCATGATAAGTTCGATGGGCATAACTATATTCTCGACTCTGGTTACACTATGAACGGTATCGGCTACTGGTTGCAGCGCGAACTGAGCTGGGCCTATTATCCAGCGGACTTCCAGTCGGTCGTAAACGATGATAACACAGAGTTCTTCAATTTCAAATTGATGCAGCAGGATTATACAGATACGACGCCGTACAACAAAGTCCATGCAACCGATATGGAGTTGCTGCAACACAACAACCTCATGCACGGGCAGGTGCTGGTGGTTTCGATGGTGGAGCAGGCGATGCGTGTGTATCAGGATGGAAAACTGGTCAATTCTTTCCTGGTGACGATGGGCCGCGTCGAGCGTCCCGCACTGCCAGGTATCTGGACAGTACAGAATCGGCAATCGCCGACAGAGTTCAAATCTATGGATCCACCGAGTTCGCCGTTCTGGTATCCACCGACGCCCATTCACTACGCGATTCTCTACCATTGGGGCGGTTTCTTCGTTCACGATGCATGGTGGCGTGTGAACTTTGGCCCCGGCACGCAGTTCCCGCACTACGATGTAGGCGGTGACGAGTCGTTCGCCGGTAACGGCAGCCACGGTTGTATCAATTTGCAGGAGCAGCAAGCGGCGTGGGTCTACGCCAACACCAGTTGGAGTACGACAATCGCGGTGTATTAAAGGGAATATGAAACAGGTCTAATGAAAACCACATCCAGCTTGCCCGTGGGGCAAGCTGGATGTGGTTTTCATTAGACCTGTTTCACTTCTCCATTCATCACTTCAAATGTGTGCGCTTTTTGTAATATCTCCGGCGGGAAATCCGTGGTGTCGGTAGCGGTTAGCAGAACCTGGGTGTGTTGCAGGACGTGGTGCAACAGGTAGGAGCGACGCTGGGAGTCGAGTTCGCTAAACACGTCGTCAAGCAGGAGAACGGGTTCGTCATTAGTGCTGCCGCGCATATAGGCTAGCTCTGCCAGTTTCGCGGAGAGGGCGGTGGTTCGTTGCTGACCGCGAGAGCCATAGGTGAGCATGTTGACGCCATTGACAAGAAATTCGAGGTCGTCGCGATGCGGGCCGAGCAAACACACGCCCTGCACAATTTCTCTTTTTTGTATCGTTCGCAACTGTTCGCGGTAGTGCTGCTGAGCCTCGAGGGTATTCCAGTCAGAATTGATCTTGAAGGATGGCCGATAGACGATCTGGAGATGTTCGCGCCCACCACTGAGAGTTTCTTGCAACGTTTGCGTCTGTTCGTTGAGGATATCGAGCATGCGGCGACGTTCGAAGATGATCATATTGGCGAGCGTGGTTAATTTGTCGTCGAGGTAGTCGAGCATGTGCGGATTTTCGAGATTATCGCGAATGCGCTTGAGCAGGGCGGAACGCTGGGTGACGATTTTGCGATATTGTACAAGAGCGGCGCAATAGCGGGGCTGTACCTGGCAGAGGGCGCGGTCAAGGAAACGGCGGCGTTCTTCGGGTGAGCCATCTACAAGATGCAGGTCGGTGGGGGCAAAAAGGACAACCTTCATTTGCCCGATGAAGTCAATGGTACGGCGGGGAACGCCGTTGACTTTGACGCGCTTACGAGGCGTTGTGGAGGGTAATTCGACGGTTTGAACGGGAGCGTTATTTTCGATGATGGGCGGAGTGGGATCGAAGATGACCATTTCAAGTTGCACCTCGTCCTCCTCGCGCTGAACAAGACCCTGGATGCGTGCGATATGGTCGGGTGCCTCCCAGTTGACAACCTCGCGGTCGGCGGCGGCGTGAAACGAACTGCCGGTGGCAAGCATGCTCACGGCTTCAAGCAGGTTGGTTTTGCCCTGTGCATTCTCGCCATAAAAGAGAAAGAGGCCAGGGCCGAGAGACAGGTCAAGTTGTTTGTAGTTGCGAAATTCGTTCAGCGAGAGGGATGAAAGGTACATTTTGTGTTCATAGAGAAGTATTTTGCGCAATTTCTGCTGCCTCTGGCAGCAGAAATTGCGCAAAATGCTTCCTCATATCCTAGCGATTGGTATGCATGGGCATGATGACGTAGGTGTAGTCGTTTTGTTCGGGCAAGCCAATGGGTCTAATGATGCCTGGTTTTGTGGCGGCACTGACCTCAATAACTACATTCTGTGTGCCAATGACAGCCATCACATCGGAAAGATATTTCACGTTGAAGATTATCTGCTGCTCGGGGCCGTCAACGTTGGCGTTGAGTTCGCTTTTGTTGTTGCCGAGGTCTTCAGCAGTGGCCTCAATGGTAATTGAGCCGTTATCCCTGCCATCGTTATCACCCCGGTTAATCTTGATGCGCGTAATATTCGAGCTATCGCGTGCGAAAAGGGCGGCCAGTTTGATACGGGCCGCGAACTCTTTTGAGGAAATCTCGGCTCGTGTGGTTGTATCCTGCGGCTTCGGGATGATCTGGCGATAGTTGGGGAAGTTACCCTCGATCAGGCGCGACACAAGGTCAATTTGCTTTGTGTGAAAGAGTACCTGGCTGCGGTTAGGCGTAACGACCATTTCGACATCGCCTTCGGATGGTAGAATACGCGCCAGTTCGTTGAGTGTGCGTGCGGGAATAAGAATATCCTCTTGCTTGCC